>CAIMDZ010000067.1 GCA_903839875.1 uncultured Bacteroidota bacterium | reverse complement strand
CCGGCAGCTACCCTGTACACACATGTATTTGTAGGATCCCGATAGCTATCGGGATGGAATGCCTCTGCGAGACTACCTGTTAGTAGTTTTAGATGTAATAATGCCGTCGTTCCCCTTCGGGGCTCCCCAACCTGCCTGCCGGTAGGCAAGTTCGCGATGGAAAATGAGTCGTAAAATGATAATATAATAAGATGTGTGTACAGGGTAGCGGTAGGGCAGGCAGGTTCACTTTCGGGTCTGGAGGACATTCTAAATTAATGACATGGGTAAAAAGGACATAATAACGTAAAAGAGGACGTTTTGGTATTTAAATATTGTTAAAACAATGTGAGAATTGTTGATAATTTGGGGAAAACCGAAACTTTACGTAATTTGCGGTTAGGAAATTCATATGCAATGAAGAAGATTTTTACTTTTATTACCGGATTATTATTCATCTACACTGCATCTGAGCAATTAAGTGCGCAATCATTTAGTGTGGCTCATGATACAGTAACTGTTACCAACCCATCGGGAATGGTTTTTCTGACTGACGAAATAACTCCTGCATCTACAGCGGTTACGGTTCAATGGAAAGTGATTTCGAGTGATTTTCCTGCGGACTGGATAACTGCCACCGGAATATGCGATAACAACTTATGCTATAATCTTTCCTCCCTATGGCCATCAGGCGCATTGAAGGTTTCCAGTCCGTATGCCGCAACAGCAGATTTTCACTTACAGGTAAACCTTGATCCGGCAACAACTCTTGGATGCTATTACGTTAAAGTACGCATGAATGACCAGGCAATACCTGCAGATACAGCTATAGAGGTTTTTAAGGTTTGCAAGACGCACCCGACTGGAACCACCACAGTGATTAAGTCAACCAGCGATGTTGTTTTGTATCCTAATCCGGCAACCGATGAAGTGAATGTAGTATTTGACGCAAATGCCGATGTTAAAAACATAGCGATTTACAACATTATCGGTAAAATGATGTCTGTATATAAAGTGAATGGTAACAGCGCCAACATGAGCCTTGACAATATGCCAGGCGGCATTTATTTCGTAAGGCTGGTGAATTCACAGGGGAATATAGTAGCTACGAAGAAGTTTACGAAGCAGTAGAGAGACTTCTCCCCGACCCTCTCCCAAGGAGAGGGAGGTGTGACGGGGGTGTTGAAAAAAAATATTTTCAGGGGCTTTTAGCCCCTGTTTTTTTGGAGATAGTTCGTCTGCTACTCATTCTAAATTTTGATTGTTCTATTTTGGTTGATAATATTTTAACGGCGAGATGTGCCATACCCAACCGCCTTCGCTGAAATTGCTTCGATGGTTGATAGAGGTGTGGCACATCGAGGTTATTCGAAGTAGCGTATGATGCATTCTTTGAGCATTCGTTCCTGGTCTTTGATGCCGGTGGCGGTGATGGATATCAACTCGTGGAAGTGCGGCCAGCCTTCTTCGTCGCGGCCGGCAGGAGTGTAGTAACCGAGCTGGCATAGCAAGGTGCAGACCGCTATATGCATGAGGTCCTGCTTCTGCTCTTTGGAGAATTTTTTACGTGGTAATTGTCCGAATTCATTGACACCAATTAAAAATAAAATTCCTTCCATATCGGGCACTTTGCCGAATCGTTCTTTGAGCAGATTTTCTGTGTCGAGCCAGCGTTGTTCGAAGGAGTTATCCCCGGCCATTCCCAGGGGAGAGGGAGGTGTTATCTGCCCTTCAGGAGTGATATCTTCCATATAATTGCGAAAATAGGATTTCTGTGGGACATTGGCGGCAATGCATCATTGCGACTGATTATAGTCCGTAAGGAAAACATGAGAGTTAAACACCCTGATCAAACAAAGAATAAGTGCTCAGAAGACAAATATTTATTTTTCTTCATCAAGGCAATTCACAAACCCGCCTGCCGGCCGGCAAGTTTATCGCTTGCTATACTGCAAACGGGATAGAATAGTGCATTAACGAAACATGGATTTTGCGAGCTTGATAACTACATAATGTGTTTATTAGCAAACAATTATTACTCGTGTCTTTGCGCCTCTGCGCCTTTGCGTGAACCATTTTCTTGCACT
>CAIMDZ010000066.1 GCA_903839875.1 uncultured Bacteroidota bacterium | reverse complement strand
TGCGACAATGATTTATCCTAAACAATTGATTTTCAAATGAAAGGTGTGCAAAAAAATAGAAAAATGCGACAATGATGTAGGGGAGGTACCCATGTGTCCGCCCTGCTTGTCTGCCGATAGGCCGGCACAACAAGAGTCCATTAACATAAACCTGTAAACCACCACCACCACAAAAAAATGAATGTCACACAATACGACAATAATGCGACAATGATTTATCCTAAACAATTGATTTTCAAATGAAAGGTGTGCAAAAAAATAGAAAAATGCGACAATGATGTAGGGGCGGTACCCATGTGTCCGCCCTGCGCAACATGGGGCCAGGCAATACGAGCCACGCAACACGGCCAGACAACACGGGCTATTACGACAACTGCCGGCAGTGCTTTATTATATTACACAGAAAGGGCGAAAAAGGGATCACACATACGAAGTTTGTGAAGATGTCAAGGTGATCATTAAGCGCTACAACCTCTTTATCCTGTCTATCAGCGAACTGGTAGAATAACCCTCCACAAACGGAATGATCTCTACCCTGCCGCCGTAACTTTGCACGAAGTCAGCGCCTACGATGGAGTCTAAGGTGTAATCTCCGCCTTTTACCAGCACATCCGGCCGCAGGAGTTTAATCAGTTCTTCGGGGGTGTCTTCATCAAACAGGCAAACGGCATCTACACACAGCAGCGAGGCAGCCTGGAACGCACGGTCCTGTTCGTTGGTTACCGGGCGGTCAATGCCTTTGATGCGTTGCACTGATGCATCGGTATTCAGGCCAAGGATGAGTATATTGCCAAGGTCAGCGGCGCGGGCCAGCAGGTCCAGGTGGCCGTGGTGCAGTATATCGAAGCAGCCATTGGTAAACACCAGTTTTTTCCCGGTGGCACGCCAAACGTTGCTTTCTCTGACAAGGTCTATCCTTTTAAATATCTTGTGTTGTATCCACTGCAGCTTGTGCATTTCGTCTTTTGTTGTAAGAATGAATTGATAATAATGCCACCAGGCCCAGCACAATAATAATACCCGTTTGCACCGACCAGGCTATCCATCCGAATGCAAGCGCCGGAATATCAGCTATGCCATAAACAGCGAGCATCTGAGAAACCATTAACGGATAGGCCCCTATACCCCCCTGGGTAATGATCATACCCACACTGCCGTATACCAGAACCACAAGGGCTGAAAGAATAGTGAGGTCATGCGTAGCCGACAGGCACTTGAGGCCAATGAATATCTGCATCAGGTACATGAGCCATATCAGCACTGTATAACCTATGAATTTCCAGCGCTTTTTCATGTGGAAGATGGATAATACCCCATGAGCCAGCTCTTTTATAAACCTGCCTACCTTGGTTTCCCGGTTACGGCGGTAAACTACGATAGCTGCCACTATAAGAATAGCCACGATGGCAAGGATAATAAGAAGAATGGTTTGATTGTTGTGAATATAAACCTTGAAGCCATGCTTCATGCCTGCAAGATACCCGCTGATAACCGTGATCTGCAGCAGAAAAGCAATTACGGCAATAACAAGGAGGCAAAAAATATCGAAGGCGCGCTCGGCAACAATGGTCCCGATCATTTTATGAGCCGGCATTTTCTCATATTTGGCCAGAACTGTACATTTGGCTACCTCTCCCGCCCTGGGCAGCAACAGGTTGGTGATGTAACCTATGAGCACTGCCAGGGTGGTATTCATAAGTGTGGGCTTCGATCCTGTGGTTTCGAGCAGGTACCGCCAGCGTACCGCCCTGAAAAAATGAGAAAAGAACCCTACAATAAAAATCGGGATCAGGTACCAGGGATTAATGCTCAGAATTGCAGCTTTTAGTTGCTGCATTTCATCAGGCTTCAGCTTATGTAAAGTGTAATAAACAAGCCAGATACCCAACCCGAGGAAGATAACATATTGCAATATCGTCAGGAGGGCTTTCTTCATAATGGTTAAAGATAGTAATTACAAACTATTATCTTCCTTCGGAAAAATAATTGAGGGTTTGAACTTTTTGGCTTCTTCGAATTCCATTAGGGCATACGACAGGATTATAACCGTATCGCCCACATTTATACGGCGGGCAGCAGGGCCGTTCATGCAGATCATACCTGAGCCACGGGTGCCTCTTATGATGTAGGTTTCAAGCCGCTCACCGTTATCGAGATCGAGTACCATAACTTTTTCGTTCTCTATCATATTAGCAGCCTCCATCAGGTCTTCATCAATGGTAATACTACCTATATAATGTAAGTTGGCCTCAGTGATCTTAACCCTATGGATCTTAGACTTTAGAATTTCTATCTGCATAGCGCCGCAAAGGTACGTTTTTGGTTGATAGGTTGATATAGTTAAGCCGTTGATAAGTTGATTGGTTGATTGGTTGACTGGTTGATAAGTTGATAAGTTGACTGGTTGATTGGTGAATTAGTTAAAAGGTTAATAGGTTAATAGGACCGCTCCCTGCTACTATCGCTCAGGGCTGGCTGGAAAGGAGGTGTACTTTTTATGATCCATAATCTAATAAGTAATGTTAAATTAGGTTAAAATGGCATCTATTTGCTACCTTAGGTATTACATTTGCCCTGACAACCAAACCAATGCCTGCAACAAAACCGAATAAACTAAAGTGGATAAAGAGCCTGATGTTATTCAGCCAGGCGCTGATCGTTGTGTTTGCGGTGCAATGGCTGATAAGCCAGTACAATGAACGGCAGGCACAACTGAAGCAAAACCTTACTGAACTGTTTACAGATGTGCAGCAAAGGATATCGGACTCGCTGCTGATGACAAATGTCTATGATACAACGGTAATGAGCAAAATAGCGCTGGCCGGAACCATTCAGGCATGCACCAGCGACAGCATGAAGCATGTGCGGCTGTCGAAGAAAGGCGCACATAGTATTATGGCAGGCACCAGTATCACCAGCGCCGAGCAAAAGAGGCTGTTTGGGATGGACTCGATCATATTCAACGATAAGTTTCTGGCCGAAATGAGACGGAATGGCTGGTACTTTAATTCGGAATGGGTAAATAACAGCGACAGCGACAAAGCCAAAGCAAGCCAGGCAATATTCATTAAGAGTAATTTCTTTACAGATGCCAAGGGCGTAGTGATAAAAGATTACCGGGGATATATTTTAGGGAAGATGGTGACCCCCTCCCTGTTTATTTTGGTATTGCTTACCCTTACTGCTGCTGCCTTTATTGTAGCCTATAAAAGCCTGAAAGCACAAATAAAACTGAGCCTGCTGAAAGACGATTTCATCAGCAACATGAGCCATGAACTGAAGACCCCTATCGCCACTGTTAAGGTAGCATTGGAAGCCCTCAGTAATTACAACATAATAGATGACCCCAAGCTGAACAGGGAGTATCTGGGTATGGCCACGTCAGAGATGGACAGGCTGGAACTGCTGGCCACAAGGGTGCTTAACACCTCATTGCTGGAAACAGGTAAAATATACCTGGAGCAGGAAAGCTACGACCTGAAGAAACTGGTGAACGAGGTAATACAAACCATGCAGCTACGCATACAGCAGCAAGGAGCCAAAGTTTCTTTTGAAAATACAGGCCGCAATTTCCTGATAGCGATGGATAAGCTGCATATGCAGGGCGTGCTGGTGAACCTGCTGGATAACAGTCTGAAGTATGGAGATAAACCGATAAATATTCACATACAGCTTACAGAAAATAATGGCAAGGTACAACTTGCGTTCACTGACAACGGGCCCGGCATACCGGAGGAATACAAAGAGAAAGTGTTCGAGAAATTCTTCAGGGTACCAACAGGGAACAGGCACAATACCAAGGGTTACGGGCTGGGCCTGAGCTATGCAGCACAGGTGATGCGCCAGCATAATGGCAGCATTTATGTGAATAATGTGGCGGAGGGGGGATGTGTGTTTACACTGACTTTTTAATGAAAAAAGTACTGTACATAGAAGACGAACCTTACCTGGCACGGATAGTGAAGGATACACTGGAACTGCGGGGTTATGAGGTGCTGCACAAGATGGATGGCGCACGCATCATGGACCAGGTGAACAGCTTTAACCCGGATATTTGTCTGCTGGATGTGATGTTGCCGGATGTTGACGGCTTCACATTGGCAAACCATATACGTAACCTGAACCCGCAGTTGCCTATTATCTTCCTTACATCGAAGACGCAGCCTAATGATATTGTAAAAGGTTTTTCTTCAGGAGGCACTGACTACCTGAAAAAACCTTTCAGCATGGAAGAGCTGGTAGTACGAATGGAACACCAACTGAAGGTGGCGAACCGCGATGCATCTCCCCAGCAGTCGCTGCCGGAGGAGGTGGTGCTGAAACAGTTTAAGTTTTACCCCGGCAAGTTTGAACTGCATACACCCAGGGGTGTGATAAAACTATCTAACCGCGAATCGCAGATACTGTGTATGCTGTGTGCCAATGCCAACAAAACGGTTGACCGCAGGGAACTGTTACAGGCAGTGTGGGGCGATGATTCTTTCTTTAATTCCCGCAACCTGGATGTGTATATACGTAAGCTACGCGGGTATTTTGAAGGTGCCAAGGGGATAGAGATTGTAACGCTGAAGGGGAAGGGATATCATTTTGTGGTGTGAGTGGTAAGTTAAAAGTCAAAAGGGAAAAGATGAAAGTGGATTATGAAGCCACGTGAACTTGATGTCGTAATCCCCCTTTGGAGCGGGCCATGTATGTTGGCTAAGGGGGCAGGGGGATGTTTAATACTAAACGTGTGAAGTTTTTTTTCCGTAACAGGTCTATAGCACCATGCAATGCATACCTGCGGGAAGGCGTAATTAATATCCAAATAATATCCAATATTGCAATTTATTAAATAAAAATGAGTTTTTAACCTATTAATTGCAATGTCAATTGTTTATAAATGATTGGCTGAAATTTGGATACTTGACGGCTTTAATTAAATTTGTGTGATAATCATCACAATAAAACAAAGAAAGGTGGCGTACGAAAACAAAAACTATAGTGAAAACCGCGGCGAGAACCGTGGAGAAAACAGAGGAGAAAACAGGGGAGAGACCCGGAATGAGAGCTTGTATAGCAAACGCATAAAAGCAGGTAAAAGAAGAACATACTTTTTTGATGTGCGTGCGACCCGTGGTAACGATTACTTCATCACCATTACCGAGAGCAAAAAACGTTTTGATGATAATGGCTACGACCGCCATAAGATGTTCCTGTACAAGGAGGATTTTAATAAATTCCTGGTGGGTTTGACTGATACCATCAATTATGTAAAAACCGACCTGATGCCGGATTTCGACTTTGATGCATTCAACCATGACCAGGAGAATGAAGAGGGCGCTGTTTATGCAGCCGCTACTTCAGACGCTAATGAGACAAGTGAGGTGCATGAAGATAGTGTTTCTGTTCCGGAGGTCTCTGCAATTACCGCCAACGAAGGCGATAGCGTGGATGACTGGAAGATCTGATAAACTGCCTTAGCATATTCTGACCTTTACGATTTGCGGATCGTAAAGGTTTTTTTTATTGGCGTTATCCAAGTAGATGTGCCACACCTCGGAGGTGTGGCACATCTATGTGCTATTTTTTCTTCAACGATATTTTCAGATTTCTGGCGATTGCCATTACGCCGGAATAGAGCCTGTCTTTGAGGGACAAACTAATTTTTGGATGAGCGATGATGGTGGTGTGAATCGTTGCGATGGCTATCAGGTACCGATCCATGCATACCTGCATGCTGAATTCAGTTTCAGCAATTTTCCGGGCTGATTGTTTTCGGATTTTTTCAGGGACGCGGGATACTTTTACGATCTTACTGACAGCATCTTCAATATCACCAACGGCATATATACCCATACAGTCTTTTGCTAACGGATGGGCTTCATAATCTTCTATGCCACTTACGCGTGTCCCTACCATTCCGCAACCGGAGGCGAGGGCTTCCATCATGGCGATAGGGGTGCCTTCGAAATCGGAGGTAAGGAGCAAGATATCTGACTCAGACAAGTAAACAGACACCTCTTTTTGTGAAAGCCATCCATAGAAGGTAACATAACGCTGCAGACCGCTTTCCATAACAGCTTGTTCCAGCGATCCTTTGGCATCGCCATCACCTATTACATTGAGGTGAAATTTTATTCCTTTCTTTACCAGCAATGCGCATATTTTCGACTGGTCACCCGCCCGTTTCTGGTAGTTGCTCACCCTCCCGACATAAATAAGTTGTAAAATATCGCCATCATGCCCGCTTATATCAAATGACGGGAGCTTTATACCGCAAGGGATAGTAAAAATGTGCGCAGGATTGAAAGCAGGAGCTCTATTTGTAACAACCTTATTAATCCTGCTGGAAACACATACAAGCAAGGCTACCTTATTGTGGTATGTTTCTGCCAGTTGATAATACTGTTCTTCATCGGCATGCAACACCCCGATCACAGGATAGGCCTCATGCAATGATGTGGCTGCCTCCCATATTGCTTTATCATCAGAAACAATAACCGGAACACCCGGAGGCAACTTGGCAATGAGCGTTTTATAAACGTAGGAACGATATTCAGGAGTACCGAATTCAAATTCATAACCTGCAGGCGCTTTAATTATTTTTATCGAAGACTTTTCTTTCGCAAGCAATTGCAGCAATGTTTCCCGGCCTTTTGCATTGAAAAACTCTTTAGTTGGTTCTACGGTAATAAACCAGACTTCGTGACCATCATTGGCAAAAGCAATAGCCGCATCCGCCATCCAGCGGGTGACTCCACCCCGGTGGTAGGGGTGGCAGAGGAATGCTATTTTTTGCTGTTTGATCAAATGTTATCTTAAGATATCCTTTGTTTATCGAATCTAAATTCAACCCTTTCAGGGTTGGTATTTATTGATTAGTATTCCGCCGGTTACGCCGGCGGCTACTCATATTGAAGCCCGTCGGGCTTCTTTACCTATAAATTTTACGATGGGCCTCACCCATTGCTGATGCGTTTGGCCTTTCAGGGCTTGACACATAATTCAATTTATCTTCACCCATCGCTGTTATATTTCGCCCTTTCAGGGCTTTGTAGTCTACAAGGGATAAAATAGTGACTTCATATCTTTGAGCAAGCTAAGAATATATGCTCAGCGGTCATGGTTCGACACGGCTCACCATGATAGTTATCTATTAGTCTTCATCAAGTCAATCCACTATTTATCGCTTGCTAAATACAATAAAAATGCGTCACTTTATACTTGCTATTTACAAACTATTAAACCACCTATGGAAACTAAATATACGCCACGGCATTGAATCAAACTGTTTCCTGCCGTCCACAATATCATTTACATAACTATTTACTTTTCCAGCGTCCAGCAAGTGTCCACCAAATTGGGTGCATGCTTTTGCTATTCCGTCTTTAAACCATTCTTTGCCTTCACCCTTCAGCCACATTTCTTCTGGGGTTACGAAGCCCATTTTATCTCTCCTGTTCCCGATGGAGGAAGGTATGATATTGTGCATGGCATGACGAAGGATATTTTTCCGGAGGCCATTTTTTAGCACAAACCTTTCGGGCAGGCCGAGGTTGAATTCTACGAGCCGGTAGTCCATGAAGGGCGTTCTTGACTCCACGCTCCATGCCATGGAGTTGTGGTCTTCATACCTTAGCAATGCGGGCAGTGGGGCGCATTGCAATTGCCGTATCAGGTTATCCCTGAGGCTGTGAGCAGGTTCATTATCTATAACAACCTGATCTGCGTAAATTAACCAGTCCGGACCGGACTGCTTCTTTAATTTATATTTTGCAGGGAGCAAATTGGAAAATGATTTACCGAGATCCAGTTGCAAAGCCCCTAAAATAAAACCTTTCGGCCACGAACCTTTTTCCTTTTTATAATGTTTTGCCTCTTCCAGGAGTTCCACCCAATGGCCTTCTTTGAACAGACCTGCGTATAATGAAAGGTCGTTGCCGCCGTAGCCGGCCAACTGTTCATCGGCACCCTGGCCGTCAATCATTACCTTCAAGCCAGCCTCGTGGGTCTTTTTAAATACTGACCACTGGCTGAACATGGAGGTGCTGCTAAAAGGCTCGTCCTGGTGCCAGAGCAGGGCATCAAGTTCTTCCTGCAAAAGTTGAAATGAAGGGAAAACCCGATGCGGGTGGGCGTTAGTTTTATCAATTACCTCCTTTGCGAATTTCCACTCGTCAAACTGAAGGTCTTCGAAACAGGCCGTGACTGCTTCCTGGCCTGCATAGTCGCCACTGGCTTTAAGCAGGTCAGCGGCTATGCATACAATACTGGATGAATCCAATCCACCGGAAAGGCAGGAGCCTACTTTTACGTCAGACCTTAAACGCAACTTGACTGCATCTGTAAGCAAGTGCTTAAATTTTACGGCAGCGTCCTCAAAGCTTCCATGCCACTTTTGCGGATGGATGGTGTACCACTGTACGATCTGCGGTTCACTGTTTTCAACCGAAAGGTCTATTTCTAAATAATGACCGCCAGGCAGGTGTTTAATATTTTTGTCAAAGGTATTAGCGGAATGTTCAGTAACACCATAGGCAAGAAATTGCCGGACTACATCCTGATCGAGATCGAATTTATAATCGGGAGACGTTCTTATTTGTTTTATTTCAGAGGCCAGGTAGAATGTGTTTTGCCCCTTGTAGTAATACAATGGCTTTACTCCAAAACGATCACGAACGGCAAAGAGCTTTTTATTTTTTTCATCAAGGATCACAAATGAAAACATGCCGTTGAAATCATTGAGGCAGTCATGGCCCCATTCCTCCCATGCGTGCAGTATTACCTCTGTGTCAGAAGCACTGTGAAATTTATGGCCGAGTTTTTCAAGCTCTTCCTTTATTTCGAGGTAATTGTAAATTTCCCCGTTGTATGTGATAGACAGTCCTGCCTGAGCCAGCCTCATGGGCTGATGCCCCGCCGGAGAAAGATCAAGTATGGACAACCGCCTGTGTCCGAATCCTACTTTAAATGATTCATCGGGCGGAAGCTCATTATATTCCCAATGGTTTTTTGTTGATGGCGCCGTGTCTTTACCCGAATATATTTCCGCATCATTACCCGGCGACCACATAAGAAAACCCTCATCATCCGGACCACGATGCCTGATAATGCTGCATGCCCGCTCCAGATGCTGGCTGGTACAGGTGCGGTTATTATTCACTATGGCAAGAATACCACACATAGGCGATTGGTCTAAATATACTTTATACTATCCGGACCCTCATTAAAAAGGAGGTCCATAATTGAGAGGTTAGGAACAAAATCTCCGCCCCATTGCTGCCGGTAATGTTTTGGTTCATAACTCTGCCAACTCAATTTAATATTGGCCGCAGCAAAATCCGCTTCATCAATATACCTCCTCGACCCGGCGCCTTTTCCACTAAGATATTCTGTAGCATTCAATTCTTTTAAGATAGCCAGAATCTTTTCCGCACCGTTCAGATCTTTTGATTGGGCCAGTTCGGAAGACAACACCAGCTTTGTTGTTAACCCCAATTTAGCTACTGCATAAATCATCAGCGCAATATTCAGTTCTGTAAGGTAGGTATACTTTGCCAGGTATAGTTGTTCAAACTCTTCCCAGTATTGATTAAAGCCTGCCCCTTTTTGATACGCCAGTTTTAATGTCTTCGCTGTCTTCCGTCCCCAACCCTGGTTATTATCTATCTCCGTCTCGTTGAAGTTCTTCATCTCGCCCCTCTGCAAAACCGGCACTGTGAGCCATGTGGGGCCGGTGTTAGTTTTTATCTCCACCCTGTTACCAAATGTTTTTGCGCGGGGAAACTGCACATCATCGAACAGTACGAAAACATCGCACTTACTTATTTTATTAAAATAGCCTACCCATGGAATAAAATTTGGCTGGTGTATGGCTACGATCATGGGGCTATTTTTAAGGTCATTAATACCAGGTCACCCTGTTCACCGGTGATTTCGAAATTCAACCCTTTGTAAAAGCCTAAACTCTGCGGATTATCGGCTTCTGCTTTCAAGGTTACTGCATCCTTTCCCAAGCGTTTTGCATCTTCTATCGCTTTGCTGATAAGTAATTTACCAATGCCTTTGCCATGCATCTCTTTTGCTATCACTATCCTGTGTACATGCAGCGATTCCGGTTTTTCGGAATTTATTATAAACCCACAGAGTCTACCATTAGTATATACTGCCCAACTCAACTCCCACTTTCTATTCATGTCGGACAGGTAGTGCTCCAGTGTCCAGTAATCACCTTTAAGTTGTGTGGACATTTCGATGAGGGCATCAATATTGTCCTTTACAACTTCGGGCGTCAGTGGTTTTATTTCAACAGTGGGTTGGAGCATAGTCATGTATTTTGTAGTTAGATGTGCCACACTTCGGAAGTGTGGCACATCGTGTACCTACAGGCACAAACGGATAACTTCAAAAGCTTCAGCAAAATCATTGCCTGACTGCACACCCCTTGCTCTTGCCTGGCCTTTTAAAAAATCAGTATCGGAATACGATCTGTGGCCTTGTGATTCGTAAGTGTTTATTGCTTCAATTTTTGCAACCACATGCTTTTCTTCCAATGCTATAAAACATGCGGTGTTGAAATTGTTGTTATTCCACATCAATTCGTAGCAGAAGATGGTTGTGCCTTTGAATGCCCGCAAACCTTCGCTGGTAATGGTCTGGTGGTCCTGATGCACATCATTTACCGAAGGCATAAACACGAGGTCGGGCCTGATCTGCTTTTTGAGTTTCAGCATATCGTCCAATATATCCTGCCGGTGATAGCTGAACATACGGACATCGTAATCAAAAATCGTAAGGTTTTCCGGCTTAATGCCCAGCACTTGTGTAGCGGCCTTCACCTCGGTGATCAATATATCCGGCGGAAATTGCGGCGGCACCGATTGCCTGCAGGATGAGAAGGCGGCGTAGTACACCTCGCAGCCCTCTTCTACAAGCCTGTTGATTGTTCCTCCGCAGCCAAATTCTCCATCATCAGTGTGTGGTGCAAGTACGAGCGCGGTATTAAATTGTTTGATCATAATGGATATTGAATCTACTTCGTTTTTTTCAAATGCGAAATAATTTTTCCAATCATCAACTCGGCTGCATTTCCCTTTCCATAGGGATTACCTTTTCTGCCGGGTTTTGCATGCAGCGCTTTTTGCAATCCTTTAAACACCTGCTTTGCCGATTTAGGGGCTATCTCTGTCATCCAGCCCAACTCTACCAGTTCCTGCCAGGATGTGGTAACGTCGAACAGGAACACACATGGCGTTCGTTGATAAAACGCTTCTTTCTGCACACCGCCGGAATCTGTAACCACCAGCTTTGCATGTTTTTCGAGTACCAGCATATCGAGGTATCCTATAGGATCCGTTATGGTCAGATGTTCTGAATAATAATCAAAAAGGTTGTGCTCTTTAAGCAGGTTGCGTGTACGGGGATGTAACGGCAATACTATTTTAATTTCGTGCGACAACTCCACCAATGCATCCAGTATAAACCTTGCACGCTCCATGCTGAATGTATTTTCAACACGGTGCATGGTGACCAGTACGAACTCCTTTTTCTGTAGTTTGAATTCCTTGAAAACCTTGCCTGTCTTCTCTGCAATCTTATCAAACTGCAGCAGTGCATCATACATCACATCGCCATACTGCCATACTGCGCTTTTGGGAAACCCTTCTTTTGCCAGGTTTTTTGTACCAACGGCTGAAGGTGTAAAGCACAACGTAGACATATGATCCGTCACTACTCTGTTCACATCTTCAGCGAGTGTTTTATTATACATACGCAAACCCGCTTCTACGTGCGAAATAGGTATGTTCAGTTTTGCTGCAGCCAGCGCACCCGCCAGTGTAGAATTGGTATCGCCAATTGAAATGACCATATCCGGTTTTTCGCTCATTAACACTTCTTCCACTTTCATCAGCATTTCACCGGTTTGCCTGCCGTGCGTGGTGCCATCTTTCACATCAAGCTGGTAGTCGGGCTTGGGTATTTTCATTTCATTAAAGAACACATCCGACATATTGATATCGAAATGCTGGCCGGTATGCAAAATAAAATAAGAAAGATCTTTATGTTTTTTCTGGTATTTTTTAATAGCGGTAACCAATGGTGCGGCTTTGATAAAATTAGGCCTTGCGCCCACTATTATGCATAACTTCATTTAGTGATAATTTAAAATATAATTAATTTTGAAAGGTTAACAGGAAGTAAATTCAAGCAAAGCGTACAAAAAAACAAAAATACAGAATTTACCTCCAAAAGGCGGCTATTGACAACGGTTCATTTTTTTACCGCAATGTTACAAAATCTCCGAATTGCCAATTTGGAATAAACCCCATAAATTCAATTGAAAACTTGGTGCCATCTTTATTTATATACAGCTTGTCTGGGTTAGAATAAGTCAAATCATAATCCTTGTATTGCCACGAATAAATTCGAAGGGTGGGATTGATATCATCTTCCTTAATTATCCCGACTTTTAGCGTTTGGCCATTATTGAAAGAAATAGAAAAATAAACAGGTCCTTTCGGATCATTATTATATACTATATCTCTGAACTCGCCTCCTAACTTTACGCCATTATTCGATATGTGCAGTGGCTCATCTATTGCACTTGTTAACGAATTCTCAAACAGCGTAAACAGTTTTGCAATAGCGCTTTTTCCTGAACTATTTTTACCAATTAATATTGTTATCGGTTTGATCTCAATTTTCTGTTCTGTTGAGAATGCCTTGTAATTCTGAAAAGAGACGGACTGTATTTGCATTGCTAACTTACGATGTTAGCTGTAAAAGTAAAATAAAAAAAACATTTGTTATCCCATATACCGGTATTATCTTCATATATCGTTTATATTAAACCAGACCACGTCAACTATAGTGCCTTATCACCCAAGGAAGCCTTTCTGAAACACGATGAAGATCGATTATTTGCATTATAAGCTAAATAACCATCCCCAGCCGAATGGTGCTATCGCCACTGAAACCAAATAGTTGCTACCAAGCCGGGACAACAATCTTTCAAGGTGAAGTACTTTCATCATATCCCACTCTACGGAAAACCCCGTTAGGGTTGAGCCGTGTTGTTGTTTTTCCGTGGTTTGGCACCCACGGCTACCTGCCTGCCGGCAGGCAGGTTCATGGGGAAGCCCGTTGGGCTAACTCAACAATACATAACCCTAAGCAACGGCAGAAAGCCCAATGTTATATGCTCCAGCTAAGCCCCGGAACAAGGTCCCGCTTATTCAGCGGGAGGGATTTAGGGTTGCTCCCCACTCTTATCAATATGCTTCTTATCAAAATTCCTGTACGCCCAGGCGTAGATGAGCGGGAATACCCAGAGGCTGAAGATCATGGCACAAAGAATACCACCTATTACCACCCTGGCCAGGGGGCGGCTGCTTTCGGAGCCTATGCCGTGCGATACTGCTGCGGGCAGCAGGCCTATGGCCGCCATCATAGCGGTCATAAACACCGGGCGGATCTTGGAGAGCACACCCATTTTTATAGACTGGTATAGTGAGTTGGAAGCGTCGTCACCCTTTATTTTTTCCAGGTTTTGCTTAAAGACTATGATGAGCAATACCCCGTTCTGGATGCAGATACCAAACAGCGCTATAAAACCTATGCCCGCCGATATGTTGAAGTTGGTGCCTGTTATCATCAGCGTTATGATACCCCCAACAATGGCAAAAGGTACATTCAGGAACACCAGCAGTGCATCCTTAAAGTTGCCGAACATGGTGAATAATAAAAGGAAGATGAGCAGCAGGCTTATGGGCACTACCTGTGCCAGGCGCCCTGTGGCGCGCTGCTGGTTTTCAAAGTCGCCCTGCCAGGCCATTCTGTACCCCTGCTTCACGCTCACTTTTTCTTTCACCTTCTTCATCGCCTCGGCA
The DNA here is from genome assembly GCA_903839875.1 of uncultured Bacteroidota bacterium. Classification (GTDB taxonomy): domain Bacteria; phylum Bacteroidota; class Bacteroidia; order Chitinophagales; family Chitinophagaceae; genus Nemorincola. The sequence continues at coordinate 59,782 of CAIMDZ010000066.1, read as the reverse complement.
ATGGTGCTGCCCATATCGCGGTCGCGCACCGAGAATTTCAGCGCCGAATACCGCTCATTGTCATCCCTGAAGATCAGGCACGGACCGGTCTTCTGTGTTATAGTAGCCAACTCTTTTATCGGCACCTTTGATCCGCCTTGAGTGGGCACCAGCAGGTTACCAATGTCATCGGGGGTCTTCCTGAATTCTTCGGGTAGCCGTATTCTTATATCAAAGGTTCTTGCCCCCTCATACAGTATAGCGGCCGCCTGGCCGCCTATGGCCATGCCCACTACGGCATTTGCATCGGCAGTAGCTACGCCATATATAGCCATCTTCTGCTGGTCAAGGTTCACGTCCAGTTCCGGTTGCCCTACATTGTGTATCACACCCAGATCGGTGATGCCCTTTACGCCCCGCAGTATCTCATACACTTCGTTCACCTTGTCTTCCATATAATTCAGTGAATCGCCATACACCTTCACACAAATGGATCCCTTAACGCCTGATACCGCCTCTTCCACATTGTCCATGATAGGCTGCGAGAAGTTGAGCTCGGCACCGGGTATCACAGACAGCTTTTTATTCATCGAGTCTATCAGTTCCTCTTTGCTGATCTTTGGGTTCCAGTCAGCCTCCGGGTATAGCATCACCGAAAATTCATTGTTGTAAAAGCCCGCCACATCGGTACCGTCATCCGGCCTGCCGGTCTGTGATACCGCATACTTCACCTGCGGAAATGTCATCAGCTTCTCCCTGATCTGCGTGGAAACCTCCACCGATTTCTCCAATGAGATACTGTATGGCATTTGCACACGCAGCCAGATAGAGCCCTCATTCAGCTCCGGTAAAAATTCAGAACCCAGAAACTTAAATGAAAACAAACCAACGATCATGATAATAATAGAAACCGGGATAACGACCTTCTTATGCCTGTATGCCTTTTTGAAGCCACCCAGCATAAACGTAGTCAGATGTTGTACCACAGGATTCTCTTTCTCGCGCACATTCTTGTTCAGCAGCATGCTGATCAGCACGGGCACCAGTGTAAGCGTGGTGATCAGCGCACCCACCAGCGCAAAGCCGAGTGTAAACGCAAGCGGCGAGAACATCTTGCCCTCCACCTTCTGGAAGGCAAATATGGGCAGCAAGCCGGTAATGATAATGAGCTTGGCAAAGAAAATAGCCTTGCCCAGCTGGGCGCCGTTTTTCCTGATCATGCCATATTTCGCCAGCTTATTAAACCGGTCCATACCCACACCTTTGGCCTTATGATCGAGTATCACGAACATGCCCTCCACCATCACAACGGCTCCATCTATAATGATACCAAAGTCCACCGCGCCCAGCGACAGCAGGTTGGCCGACATACCCATCATGTGCAGGCAGATAAATGCAAAGAGCAGCGCCAGCGGAATAATGACAGATACGATCAGCGTGGTGCGCCAGTTGAACATAAACAACGACACCAGCAGTGTCAGGAGTATAATGCCCTCGGCAAGGTTATGCGTCACAGTGTGAGTCGCATATTCAGTCAGGTCAGAGCGATCATAGTACGGAACTATGTGGCAGTCCCTTGGCAGTATGCCGTTGTTTAGTTTCTCTACTTTGGCCTTAATAGCATCTACCACTTCGGTGGGGTTGGCGCCTTTGCGCATTACCACTATGGCTTCCACCACATCCGGCCTGGTGGTGATTACCCGTTTACCGGTCGAATCAATGAGCCCGTTCGACCTCGCTACCCAGCCCAGCCTCGGCAGGTTCGATATCTTCACCTGCGCCACATCTTTCACCAGCACCGGCACACCATTGGTGTTGTTGATAACGATGTTGCCAATCTCGTTGATATCATTTAGCAGGCCTATACCACGCACCACAAATGCCTGGTTGTTCTGCACTATCATGTCGCCGCCAATGTTGATGTTGGTTTTCTGTACAGCAGTAAACACATCAAGCGGAGTAATATTCAGAGAGGTCAGTTTCCCGGGGTCCACTTGTATCTCGTATGTCTTGGTCTTGCCGCCGAAACTGGTCACATCGCCCACACCCGGCACCGATTTCAACTGGCGCTCCACTACCCAGTCCTGGATGGTCTTCAGTTCGCGCACATCGCGCATATCGCTTTCTAATGTATAGCGGAAGATCTCACCGGTTGGGCCTGTAGGTGGCTGCACAGAAGGCAGCACATTGGGGGGCAGGGTTGCGTTGGGCAATAAATTCATTACCTGCTGCCGCGCCTCGGGGTCTTTTACTTCATCATCAAATATCAGCTTAACGTAGGAAAGCCCGAAAATACTGGTGCTGCGCAGGCTTACTTTGCGTTGCACCGGGTTCATTGCTATTTCAATGGGCATCGTAATGAACTTCTCCACTTCCTCTGCGCTGCGGCCAGGCCATTGGGTTATGATGCTTATTTCGGTATTCGTTACATCCGGGAAAGCTTCGATGGGCATACTCTTATACGTAATGATACCGGCCACAACCAATATCAGCGCACAGAATAAAATGAAAAACCTGTTTTTAAGCGAAAAGCCTATAATGCCTTTAAGAACCTTGTTCATTATTTTAAATTCTTTAAAATGCTTTTAACTGTTCAATGCGCCATAAATAAGTATAGCCTGAGAGGCAATAACTTTTTCGCCGGTTTCAATACCACTTTTGATAAAGGCAGTCTTGTTATTAGTGCTGATAATTTCTACAGCCCTTATTTGCACATCTTTCTTTCCCTTGTACACAATTACATAATACTGGCTGTGGTCAAATATCAGCGCACTAAGCGGCACGGAGATAGCCTGCCGGTCAAGGTCATTATTTACAGTTACGGTAGCAAACATCTGCGGCTTCAGTTTATAATCAGGATTGGGTAATACCACGCGCATTTTCATAACCCGGTTCGTAGGGTCAAGGGTATTCATCAGCTTATTGATTTTCCCTTTGCAAATCTTATCGGGTTCGGTCAGCGTAGTCACTTCGACTTCATCACCTTCATGCACGCTGTTGATATTGGCTTCATACACATTTGCCTGCACCCATACTTCTTTCAGGTCTGAGACAGTAAACAGGTTGCCCCCGTTATCCGATCTTATCGCCATGCCGTTGGTAATATTCTTTTGTACTATAAAACCACTAATGGGCGATTTGATCTGGTATTCTCCATTCAGGTTATTGCCGTTGATCTTAAGTATTTTCTCTGCGGCTGTTTTGGCAGCTAAAGCCTGTTCATAATTCACTTTGGCCGTGGTGACATCCACCTGTGATGCAAGTCCGCTTTTTGCAAGCTCCTCCTGGCGGGCAAGAAGACTGGCATTTAGTTTTACATTAGACTCTGCATTAATCAATGTCGCGTTATAGTTGGCAACTTCAGAACTTTTAACGGTCCCTAATACCTGCCCGGTTGTTACATAATCACCCAGTTGCACCCTTACATCCTGAACAATTCCGCTGATCAGCGGAAAAATATTTGCGACCTTATCCGGATTGAAATCAACTACCCCGTTAAACTTAATAGAATTGGTGAGGTTCGACATTTTCACAGTGTCTATTTCCAGTGTTTTTAAAACGGAATCCGGTATCTCATAGGCGCTCCTTTTTTCTTCTTCGGATGTTTTATTGGACGCACAGGACGAAATACCAATCATGCCGGAGAATAACAGCATACTGTAAATACTTATTTTAATCAGACGAAAAAGCATATTGCAAATAGTTTATTTATTAAATATTCGTGTTCCTGTTGTAAAATTGAGTTGTTCCAGTTGGCTAATCCTGTTAAACCGGAGATTATTCAACTGCACAACATTTTGCTTATAAGAATCGTAAAAATCAGTAAATGCCAGAAGCGTGATATTATGCGACTGGAAGTTTTTAGTTACTTCACCGATCAGGTGATTGATATTTTCTTCAAACTTCGGATCAAATGAGTTGAGCAATTTCTCAGCACGCAATGCCTCCAGGTACGCTTTTGCTACCTGGCTTTCCAAAGCGTCCTGCAAACTTTCCAATTGCACCTCACTCGATTTAATACCCAGTTTTGCCTGCTTGATATTTCCCTGGTTACGATTAAAGAAGGGCAGAGGGAAATCAATACCTATGCTGTTGTAATCTCTCACATAACTGCCAAGGCGGTCGTAACCCAGATTTATATTCATATCGGGTACTGCCAAAGACTTCTGTAAAGCAAGATTTTGCTGGTTGTAGGTAACATTGGTACGTGCAATTTTCAGATCATACCGGTTTTGATAAGCGCTGTCAACCAAAGCCTGGTAGGGTATATTCAGCACAGATTGCCGGTCCTCTTTCATATCCGCTAACGGCACAATATAGATTGCTGCCTTAGATCTGAGCAATAGTTTGAATTCGCTTTGTACATCGTCTATGTTATTTTGTAGCGTAGCCAGTTCGGCCTGCAATGTATATAGCTGTGATTGAATACGCAGCAGGTCCATTTCAGAAACGTTCCCTTTTTTTATCTGCTCCGCATAAGCAGCGCTGGTCTTTTGCAGAGCGCTTATCTCGATATCATAAACCTTTTGAGTCTGTTCTAAATAATAAATGTTGTAAAAATCATTTCGGAGGGTAAATCCCAGGGTGCGAATCAGGTCAGAGAATTGATATTCCGTTAATGTAGCCCCTGTTTTTGCCAACTGGATATTTTTGTTCCGTTTACCGGCAGTCTTAATAAGCTGGCTTAATTGCATACTTATTTCCCTGTTATCATTCGACCAATCAAAGAACCTGCTTGCTGTTGGTTGATAAAAACCGGTAGCAAGTCCGAATTGCGGATTATCAAACAGCCTTGCCGTAATAATAGTAGCCTTAGCGCTGTCAATACTATACTTCTGTGCTAATATTTGCAGGTTATTATCCAGGAACATTTTTCCCGCCTGTTTCAAATCCAGTCGCAGTGTGTCTGAGGCAGGCACCGTATTTTTGTCCTGTGCGTAGGATATTTTTGTCTGCAGAAAGCAAATGCAGCATAAAATGCATATACTTTTTGCAAGCTTTTTATGTAGCATGCAAATAACTATTTAATTGATTATTTCTATAATAAAAATGTACCCGCAGCGGGTAATCGTGTTTAGCAACACTTCGGAGGTGGAGGATTAATTTCCTCATAAAATAAATAACTATAGTCATCGGGCAAAGAATAAGTATTAACAACATTCATGTTTTCGTGAAAGTGGTAACCTTTTTCGACTGGCATTATTACCTCAAAAGAAATATGTTTTGGAAGGTTGGTTTTGCGCTCGCTGCTATTTTGCTGGGTGACAGATGTATGCAAAGAAGCGCTATTCGGTATTGATTTTGTTGACTTTGTAAACACCGACGGGCATGCCGGGTTTGGGTCGAAATGCATAACCGATAAGCTATCAGGCTCGTCACTTAAAAAGTAACCGCATAAAAGCAATAAGATGCCCAAAAGCTGTACTATTAATAAACGTGTGTTTAACATAGTTTAAACGGACAGCAATATTAATGAAAGAAAAAATAAAATAATGTTAATCCTTCGGTTAATTAAGGTTAACGCTTTATTGAAGATAATATTTTTATATATCCACTGGCCGAAGACTCACTTCGTCCTGAAATGCAGGAAGCGTCCGCTTCCGAAACTTGCCCGCCCTTGTTGTTGTTCCTCATCAACACTCTTTGCTTAAATTACTATCGGGCAGATGGGAAAAATGCACCTAAGTCCTCGGCGGGTCTTCCATTGCATAGCCTTGTGTGTAACGGAGACCGACATCAAGGCACTGAAGTTTTACCATTAGAAACCCCGCCATCCCGCTCTTCGCTTCCCGCACCCGCTCTCACCTTTTCTCACCAGTTCTTTGCCATTTTCACTACGTCCTCATGTGCTACCCCTTCTCCGCGCGCCACCTCTGCCATTGCCTCATCAATATCATTATTATATTCTGCCAGGCTCACCATTGCTGCTTCTTTTTTACTTCGCTGCAACAACGTTTTTATCATTTGCACAACCGATTTTTTTTCAGCAAGGCTTAGTTGCATAAAGTAGTTGTTCATCTCCTGTTCTATTCCTTTTGCTTGCATACTACAGGTGTTTATACAAAAATAACACTATTCCCAGGATTGAAAAAAACCAACAAAAAAACCACTGGTCGAAGTCTCACTTAGCTCTGTTCATCAATAGAGTGTCACCATAAAATTCAGGATCATTTAAATATTTTATGACGAGGCTCCGAACGTCATTTACACTGTTCAAATACTTGAAAGAGGTGTCTTTAACAGTAACCATCGTAACCTTGTTGTACGATGGGTCGGCCCCGACAAATCTATAGAATTTATAGCCTTCATCATCATATGTTTCACTATAAAAATTCATGAACCAGGAATAATTCACTTCTGATAAAAAGGCTGTATGCTTTTCCGCATTTTTCTTTTTGTCGTTACCTATAGAAACTGAATAATGATAATTATCTTTTATTGCGAAAGTATATATTGCGTTACTGCCCTCTTTTTCTTTAACTTTCCATTTGCCGGCCAGGCGGGCATCTACCTTAATTTTTGCCGGATCATTTATTGGGTAAATTGATAAATTGCTTTGTATCAGCTTACGCAGCTTTATCGTATCTCCATAAAACGATGGTTTGTTCAGATTCGTCTTTACATATTCGCGCACTTCAGATGCACTTTTCAGATGTTGAAGCATGGTATCTTTTACCATTGCGATGGTTAAAAGATCATAAGCCGCATTTACATTTATTATTTTCAGAAACAAATATCCTTTGACCTCTTTTTCTTTGTATTGAATATTCAGAAACCAATTGTTATCCACCTCCGACAGGAAGGCAGGTAGTATTTCAGACATCTTTTTTTTCCTGTTCCTGTAATTAATGAAATAATGCAAGTTGTCCTGACGGGTAATTGTAAATATAGTGCTATCCCGGTCTTCCCGCCACTTCCCTATCATATGTTCATCTATTTTGACGATAGCAGGGTCATCAATGGGGAATTTCGATAAATTGCAGCTTGCAAAAATTGTCATTACAAACAGTGCGGCAATAGCATACCTATAAGAAAACCTCATACAAAAAATTTATTTTCAAATATACATAAATATTCTGTCCGTGGTAGGTATGTGCAAAGCATAGCCTGCGCGGAGGTGGAAGATTCGGCGGCACCAGGGAACTGAACCGTTGTTCCCTGATGTTAGCGAAGCGCATCCGGAACTACAGATAAAACTCCATCTGCGATGGCATTCAACGAACAGCAGCCCAATGGTTTTTGACTTCGCCGAAAACATGTTAGCGAAGCGCATCCGGAACTACAGATAAAACTCCATCTGCGATGGCATTCAACGAACAGCAGCCCAATGGTTTTTGACTTCGCCGAAAACATTTTACCCATTCATCCGCAGCGGGTCAAAGCAACACCCTAAGTTCAGCGAGGCCCCAGCGGCATCAGGAGAACTGAAGCTGAAATAACAACCATAGCCTTCACTCAATCCCCACCACCAGCCGCTTCCACAAGCCCGCCTCCACAATCTTCTTCAGCGTCATCATTTCTATATCCTGCTTGCCGTTTTCAAGCCTGGTGATGTAAGTCCTTGAAGTTCCTGAAAGTTCGGCAACGGCCTGCTGCGATAGATGCGCAGATACCCTCGCATTTTTCAGCATCAGGCCAAGCGGGATAAATAATTGTTCATCCACTTCACTCAGATCATACAAAGTATCGGCGCCCACTTCGTAAGGCACTTTCATTTTCTTACCGTCAGGGCCGGTAATATGCATAGCTACATTGCTCCACGACAATGTGTGGTTGGCTACGGTTACCCTGGCAAACTCAGATGGATTGAGCAATACATACTCCGCATTATCCTTTGTCACCTTCCATTCATCCTTAAATATCCGGTCAAAATCAAGTACCCTGTCCTCGCCGTTACTGAATAACACCGATATCCGCAACTGCTTCTTGTCTATACGATTGATCTTTAGAATTTTCGGTAATCGCTTCTGAATTTTCTCCTTCATTTTATTTGTCTCCTTTTCTTTTCTCCTTTTTTGTCTCAGTTGTTTTCACTGGTCTTAGCCCTGGATTCAACTCGTAGAAGTTCTCTTCTGCTATTGCCCTGGTAGTTCCTTCTGCAAGCCACTGCTGCACTATTTTCAGCTTCTTTGCCGGTATGTATCCTTTAAAAACTTTGCCGGTTCTGATAGCTACCAATGCTTCATCGTCACCATAGCGGGCATGTATATGCGGTGGCAGATGTTCTATGCTCTGAATAATAATATTTACTCCGTCCTTGTCAGCTAATAAAGGTGCCATCGTTATTACTGAAGCGCAAACCGCAGTTTCCCGATTCGTCGGAGTGCAACACATTAATTATTTACCATATTTTACCTTTTTTTTACCTTTTTTGGAAGTAAATTATTACCTTTTTACATTTTAAATTCAGTCATAAAATTGATTATCAAACTGTTAAAACCAAAAAGGTAAAAACTGCTCACTTTATGCAATACTTTTTACCTTTTACCATAAATTTACCGGAAACTTGTCTCCGTGAGTGCCGTCGAACGGCAACTTATCAACCTATCAACCTGTCAACCTATCAACCTATCAACTTATCAACCTGTCAACCAATCAACCAATCAACTACCAACCAATGACAGTAAAAGACATAATAACCGCCATAGAACAGGAAGCCCCCGTGGTTTACCAGGAAAGCTACGATAATTGCGGCCTGCAGGTAGGCAATGCCGCTGATGAGGTAAAGAGTGTACTCATATCGCTGGATGTAACAGAGGCAATAGTAGACGAGGCGCTGAACCGCGGTTGCAATATGATAGTATCCCACCATCCCCTGCTTTTCTCCGGTTTGAAAAGTATTACCGGGCGCAATTATGTGGAGCGCGTGGTGCAAAAAGCTATAAAAAACGATATAAGCATTTACTCAGCCCACACCAACATGGATAATATGCAGTCTGGTGTAAACACTATGATCGCCCGGAAATTGGGACTGAAGGATACAACTATATTACAGCCCAAAACCAATACCCTGAGTAAGCTATACACTTATGCACCAGCTGATGTGGCAGACAGGGTTCGGGATGCCCTTTTTGCTGCCGGGGCAGGGCATATAAGTAATTACAAAGAGTGCAGCTTTAATACCATTGGTACCGGCACATTCAGGGCGCAGGAGGGTACAAACCCCACGATAGGCATGGCGGGTGGCAGCAGGGAATTGGTGGAGGAGGTGAAAATTGAGGTAATTGTAGAAAAACATGCGGAGAGCCGCGTATTGAAGGCTTTATTTGAGCATCACACTTATGAGGAAGTTGCCTATGAATTAATACCCCTGACCAATCCCAACCAGCATATTGGCGCCGGCATGGTGGGCAATCTGCCTGAAGCGATGGAGGAAACGGCTTTCCTTGCGTTTTTGAAAAAACAAATGAAGACAGATTGCATACGCTATACCGAATTAAAGAACAGTCCAATAAAAAGAGTTGCCATATGTGGCGGCGCAGGTAGTTTCTTATTAAGTGACGCTATTAAAGCAAAAGCGGACATATTCATAACAGGAGATTTTAAATATCACCAGTTCTTTGATGCGGAGGGTAAGATCATAATCGCGGATATAGGACACTACGAAAGCGAGCAATATACGGTGGAAATATTTAAACGAATACTTAACGAAAAATTTCCTACATTTGCAGTCCTTTTAGCAAATTCAAATACAAATCCGGTAAAATATTATTATTAATGGCTACAGTAAAAGACTTTTCGGTTGAGGAAAAACTCACTGCCGTTCTCGCACTACAAAAGATTGATTCCAAGATTGATGAGATCAAAACCATGAAGGGCGAATTACCAATGGAGGTAAAAGACCTGGAAGACGAGATCGAAGGGCTGCAAACACGTATCAATAACATAGATGCGGAAATTACCAGTATCAATACCTTCGTTGAGAATAAGACAAACGCCAGGAAAGAAGCGCAGGCTTTAATTAAAAAATACGAAAAGCAGCAGGATAATGTAAAGAACAACCGTGAGTTCGAAGCGATCAATAAAGAAATTGAAATGCAGGAACTTGAGGTGAAGCTGAACGAGAAGCATGTGAAGGATGCTGCTTACGAGCAGAAGGACAGAACCAACGCACGCCTGAAAACTGAAGAAAAGGTAAAGGATGTAGAGGAAGCCCTGAAATTAAAACGCAAGGAGCTGGAAAAAATTACTGCCGATACTGAAAAGGAAGAAAAGATACTGGCTAAAAAATCGGAAGAAGCAAAAGAAAAAGTTGACCCGCGTTTGCTTATCGCTTACGACCGCATCCGCGTCAGTTACCGTAACGGGCTGGCTGTAGTGCCGATCCTGCGCGATTCATGCGGTGGTTGCTTCAATGTTATTCCCCCACAACGCCAGAGCGAAATACGCCAGCACAAGAAGATTATTGTATGCGAACATTGCGGCCGCATATTGGTTGACTCAGACATGAATGATAAGGTGAACAACGCGAAGTAAATAAAAAACAGTATTTACGGGATATTATTTAAAGAGCGTCCCGGACAACCGGGACGCTCTTAGGTTTTTAAAAACCGGGCGTTAAGGATGCGTAGCACTTAATAAATTCGGATCAAAGTTGTCCTTCCAGATGAGTTCACTCATAGTATTAGTGGGATGGAACAATTCGTAGCGTGCAAGGATGCCCTGTATATCGTTGTATCGGAACCAGAACATAGCTTGGGTACCCCGGAATACATTTTCAACAAATATATCCTTTATGGGCGCTATGCCAAGGATGACGATCTCCGTTTTGCGGGTGCGCTGATCGTAGGTCCATTCTTCAAGTACGCGGTATTTATGTACTACGCTATAGTCGAAGTCATGTTTAACAACTTTCGTTATTTCCTTGCCGGTTACAGGGTCTGTCAGAATCATGGTATCAGGCCTCGGGATGATTTGTTCCGTTAACTCTTTGGGCGTGAGTTTTGTGGTGAACTGGTGGTCAAAGTTTGAATAGGCTGTTAGCTTACCTGCAAGCACAGAAGTGATCAACATTTCCAGCAACGTAGTGTCAGGGCTGGCATCGCGTAGGTGATGGATCACGGTATCATCCGGCTGCCGGAAGTCAATGATCCTGGTCACCTGCTTTTTCCAGACAGCGCCTGCAGGTTTCAGCGAGTATCCGGTATTTGCAAAAAAGAAAATGCAAACAAATGTAAGCGGCACTATCAGTAACAATTTCAGATTGGAAGTGCCTGTGCGGGGTAACAAATTTTTTGCGAGCATAACGATTCTGTTTTTTATGGGTAAACGATTAAATGAATGAGAGAGGTAAGGAGCAGGCCTGAGCATGGCCTGCTCTACGAGGAATTTGCCATAGAGCTGAGGTTGATTTTCGCCGGCTTTGTCGGCCTGGTATTCGTGCACCAGCAGCAGGCGTGCCTGGTAAATGTACACCAGCGGGGGAACCACAATGCAATGCGTGCCAGCTGCATTAGCAGCATATCTACAAGGTGCAACAATGTGCTGTGGCGCTGCTCGTGTGCAAGGACCAGTGCCCATTCAGTTTCGGAATACTGGTCCCGGCCGGGGATATAGAGTACGTCGAGGTAGGAAAATGGCGGGTGGTCTTTTCCGGTAGATACAATTGTCCAGCCATCCTGTTTTGTCTTTTCGCCACGATGATAGAATACTACCAGTTTGGCAATGTCGATGATGAGTAGTCCAAACGCGACCAGTGCCCCGCATAGGTAACCGATGACGAGCCATTGCATCAGCTGCGGTCGTGACGTAACCAGTGTATCAAGCGATACACTGCTCTTGCCGGCAACAAACTCCCACAAGGGCAGCAACGCACCCAGCGAAAAGGTAAACAACAGGTAAAACCTGTTGTAGCTATGGTAGCTTTCCTTTTTCAGGAACAGATCGAACAGCACGAGGCTGATGAGCCAGACAGCGGTGGTGTTGATTAGGTATTGGAGCATAACTCACGGTTTAAAAAGTGATGAAATCAGTTGTTGCTTGTAAACATCATTGGTGCGATGGTTCTTATCATACCGTCGGAGCCTTTTACCTTTATGTTCTCTATGAAGACACGTATTTTCTTATCACCGTTGTCTTTCATCGTCTGAAGGGTTTCAAGCGCAAGGCCCTGCAGTCTGGGTGATCCATTGATTGTGAACGGCCCCCTGTAGTCCTTTCCCTCCGGCAGAAAAGATATGGAGAACTCAACCAGTTCGTAACCCTGCCGGCATAACATTGCGGGATTTTTGAGCATTTCGTCCAGGGTAATGCCGGTAGAAGTGTTCTTATAGGTTATCCCGAACGGGGCTACAATACCCGCTTCGCTTACACGGTTTTGTGCATTGCTGCTGTGTGCGATTACCATCAGGCACAGCACCGCCAGCGCGGTGATGATCTGTAATTTACTTTTTGCCATTGGGGCCAGCTTTTGTGTGTTCATAAAAAGCATTCTTTAGGGGTGAACTAATATTGTATTACTTCTTCTTCGGATTGTCAATTGTTTTCAGCAGATCATTTAATTCCTTCAGGTTCATGTCTTCTCTCTGCACCAGGTAGCTGACTAATTTCTTTGGCGAACCGCTGAAATACTTTTCCACCAGGCTTTTTATACCATGCTGCGCATATTCCTCCTTCGGTACTATTGGAAAGTACTCATGTGTTTTGCCATATGCCTTGTGGTCAACAAACCCTTTCTTTTCCAGTATCCTGACTACTGAAGAAATGGTGCTGTGCGGCATATCCGGGTCACCAAGTTTGTCTATTATATCCCGTACCAGGCAACGCTCCAGTTGCCAGATGATATGCATTACTTCCTCTTCGGCTTTAGTAAGTGTAGGTAGTTGATTGTTCCGTTTCATAACGTAAATATACGTTGTAAAACGTAAAATACAAATTATTATTGCAGGAATTTGGGGATGTTGGGTGAATGCGTGGAATGTTGTGGGGAATATCAGTAACAAGGATTAGCTGACGAATTATAGCAAAAACTAATTAATTTGCAGGCAAAAAAGGTCCTCTTATGAAAAAGTTATGCTCATGGTCTCTGTTTGTGCTTTTGGTACTGCTTGCCGACGGGTGCAAGAAGCCGGCTCAGGTTGTAAACATGTTTACGGTTAATAACCAAAACGGCACAACAAAAATGAACATTGATATTTACAAGTCTTTGAGTGACTTTAAGAACAGCACCAACGTTTACATCCATGGCACGGCCGATGCGCGCGGCACTTTCACTTTTCCTGCTTCCAAACTCACCGTTGGCAACTGGTATTACGTGGATGCCTACAGCGAAGACTATAATGTCACTAACTGGGTAGATGATGACAATCCCGACATCATAGGCCAGGATTCGTTTTCGCTCAGAAGATTTAAGTATAGCACCGGTGCAAACGACGACGACTTTATGCTTGCCTGTCAGCAGACTACCTCGCGGTTATGCCTGTTGAAAAACAACCAGCCCGGCAGCACCTGGATCGCTTATGACGCACTGGAACTCACCAGCAACAACAGCATATGGGACATGCTTACGCCTGACCAGCAAAACATGAAGATAGTTGTTAATAAGGATCATACCGGAACCTATTATTTCACCAGCGGCGGAAGTAATTATTATAACAATTTCACCTTCCAGGATGTTACCAACTACCCTGTTTTCATTGTCATCGTAGATCAGACTGCGCTAAATATGTTCCTAACGAATACACCCATCAACAGTTATGCCTCCGCATACACGCCCACTACCATTGATACGATTCAGTCGCTGGTGGAGGGCAATTTATACCTGCTGAAGAGGCAATAGTTGCCTGACATTTTTTTTGTGGGAACGTTCCCGGATAAAGTAATTGCATGGGCAACCGTTCAACAAGAATTACCTTCGCCGGTGCGGTTAACGATTGTCACCTGGTGATTTCTGACTTCAATCATGTAATTGTCAGGACTAAAATCGCAAAAGGATAGTACAGTTTTGCCGTCTATCCTTGCGGGTTTCATCAGCCTCGTATTCCTTAGTAAACCGTCAACCCTGTTTTTTATTGCAGTAACGAATCTTACCGGCACATCTATGGGCGTATCCCTGAAACCGAAAATTGAAATGCGATCCCCATATCTGCTACCGGCTTCTTCACCTTCGACCCCAAAAAATTTGTAATAAACAATTCTCCCATTCCTGTCTGCAACGAGGTCACGGATTATAAGGTAGTAATCGCCATCGGGCAGTTTTTCAAACGATTTGGTTAGTTGCTCCAGCAAATAATCTTCCAGACCCTGATCTTTTAAAGGCCGGGGTGGATCCGTAGTTTCGTCGTTGTCGTAAATCTTATGGCCATTCATTTTCTTTGGACGTATACAGGTGATGCAGCAAACCAAGCCGTTGGCCCATGCTGACGGGTATCGTCATCAGCCACTATTGCCATCTCAAATTTGTTGCCGTGGAAAGTGATTGTTTTTCTGTGCTTCTTAGTTGTTTGGGCAAGTGTGTTTACATCGCAGCAAAGCGGCTGCTGAGAATTTTCTCCGTTCGGAAAATAGGTTCATTTGCATAAGCCTCTATTTTTTCTCTTTGCTTTCTACATCGGGGTGTCTCACGGAATCCCGTGGCGGCTGCATTTCATTTTGCCGGATTCCGCTGCGCAAGGTATCAGTCGCAATCCGTGACGCCTTAGCCGGCACTGGCAACACTATTGGATTCAAATAATCATGATTCATACCATACCCGCACACAAAAACGGGACAATACGCACAATAAATATTTACAACCTCATGATTGATCACCCGTACTCTCCAGTCACTTAGAAAACCATCACGCCTGGTAATCACTTTCCTTCCATTGACCTTGCCAGGTACCACCACCCTTCCATTCAGGAATACGGCTGCTACTTTCTTTTCCAGGTTCTTATAAAAAGCCGGTGGAACCAGGGGGAAATCCGTAGTATTCCAAAACCGTATGCCGTAGTTTCCGTAGGAATCACGTCTGGCCGCAGTGTCAAGCGGTTCAGCCAAAAGAGTCTCGTATTCAAAGTAGCATATTCTTCCACGTTTATCCGTAACAATATTCCGTACATCCAGGTAGTAATCACCATCGGGCAGTTGCTTCCAGATGTTGTTCAGACGACCCAGCAATAAAGGTTCCATCTCACTGTCATTTACATAAATCGGGCCGTTCCCATCATTATCGAGATCCTCTTCGTTAAATATCTTCTCTCCGTTTATTTTCACCGGCACCCAATAAAAACTATAGGCATAAGCCAAAAAACAGCTACCATGATGCCCTCCATTTTCATCGGGCAGATTCTTTAACTCGAATTTATTACCACGGAAAGTGATTGTTTTTTTATGGTTTCTTTTAGTGTCTTGCGCAAAAGTGTTTGCAGAATAGCAAAGCATGCAAATGCCCAATAACAGCAAGGGCAACTTTAGTATCCGCGGGTTTATTACTGCAACTGGTTTCATAAAGAGTTATTTCTTTTTTTCCTTCTTCTCTTTTTCCGCTAATTCCTTTTTGTACGCAGCGGGGTCCCATTTGATATTCCATGTCCCGACATATTCAGCTAGCGGGCCCAGTCCTACTTCTGCACGGCGCTTATCCACATTGTCGGGGTCTTCGAGTTTATCAACAAAATAATTCCCTTCCGCATCCCTGCCTATCTGGCTGCCGTAAATCTGCTTTTTACCATGCCTGAGGGCTACCCTGTCTTCCAGCAAAGCAAGCGAGGACGGGTCTGCTTTTTTGTTCTTTACTGCATCGCACATCAGTGGCAGGTATTTATCCTGAATAGCAATATCAGAATGCTGGATGACGAGGAAAATAGCGGAACTTCCGCGGCCGCCAACGACATCAGGACCGACCCAGCCGTATTTATCCAAGATCGCAACTACTATTTCAAGGTCTGCGGAATCGTAATAGTTAATGGTTTTCCAAAGGTCTGTCATCTCTTTCGACCGTTGGCCATATTTCTTTTCGATGGCATCAAACTGATTCCTGTACTTCTGGTCATTTTCAAATACAGTATCAAGGATAGCTACCAGTTTTTTATCGAGGCTGGCTTCAGCCTTTTCCTTATTCGCTCTTACTTTGGCAAAAATCATTTCCCAGCGTGCATCGGTGTGCAGACTTTCGAAGTCTTCATCACCGGCCAAATGGACAAGGTCGCTGAATTTTCGCGCTACCAATATTTCCAACTGCGCGAATGCCGAGTCTTTATTGCCGGCGCGCGACCAGGCGCATGCCGCATTGTAGTGGTCATTCCACATGCCCCTGCCACCATTTATAGCAAAGGCAAGAGCATATGTCTTACCTGCCGCTTCATAGTCTTTAGCCAGCAGTAACGAATCACCTTTTTGCGCAGTGTGGGTATACTCATCCGAAAACTGCGCCGATACCGCAAAAGAGAACAGTATGCATATCACGCAAAGCAATGCTTTTCTGAACATAAAAGTGGTGTTTAATGAATAGAACGATGATACAAATTAGGAGTATTTAGAATTGCCAGATAGTTAATTATTGTAAAAATGAAGGGGTTTTAACAATTCCTGTCAACTCCGGGCTATGCGCGGCGATACGATGCGTGTAAAAAACACACCCATAACCCCTCTCCAGAGTAATGGCTCTAACTTAGCAATTTATATTTATTGTATTTCCCCTGTTTGGTTCGCCTTTCATATTGCCTGTTCGGTTTTCGTTTTGGGAGCATCGTTGTGAGCATAGACCGTCGTAGTTCGTTTACGACCCGTGGGCCATCTGTTATATATTCTTCCTGTTTTGTCAATAAGAATATCCTTATTATACACATAGAAAGTTAGTGCCACTATCCCTTGGAGAAGGCCGGGGAGAGGTCTTTTTTACCTGCCAGTTGTTTGCTGGTAAATAAGCTGTAAGTTGAAGCAGATTTTCCTTGTTTTTCCTGAAACCGGGTCAATCATATCGGCGATTTCAGCCATCTGCGAGGCACATGTTCCCATTGAATGGGTATTAGTAGATTTATAACCAAGATAGTTAATAAAATTGTTATCCTCCTTTGACCAGAGTATGATATAGGGCCTTTCGCAGGTACCATTGCCTGAGTAAAGCATACCTGAATAAAACTGTTTTACCCTGATAAGATAATTTTCGGCTGAGACAGGATCATTCTTTTTCCGGTAACAATACATCAATTCCCTGTTCAAAGAAGGGTTGAGGGGGTTAGTATTTATGATTTCAAGGCCTTTGCTGATGGCGGAATCCAGGCTGTAGGCAACCAATTGTTTCATTGTATTAATGTCATTATAATTAAACGGGTTGTAATATTTATCTCTTGAATACCCGATAATCAGAATGTACATTTCCTCCGGTGTAAGGTGTTTGTCATTTTCCAAAAACCTGTTAAGTAACTTTATATACGATTTATTGTTCCCGGCATCGGTAATCACCATTTTCAGGGAATCAAAATTGACCATCGAAGCATAATTTCCATCAGGGTTCAATTCCGCTGCGTCCGTTTTACCGATATCTCTTAATTTCAATTCTTCATCTCTTTTTGCAATAGATGTATTAACAGATACCAGGTATTTTTTTATTTCATCATCATTACCTGAATAGTGCAAGCCTTTAGTCAAAATGATCTGGGCTTCATCTAAAGCAAACATTCTGTCAAAAAGATATTTCCCATAATCCCGGTAAATAGCTCCGTTTACAGAATCCAGATCAACGGCCTTCTGATAAAAATTCAATGCTCTTTTATATTCACTATTGAACTCCGCAACTTTGTTTGCATGGTCCCAGTAAATACCGGGATCATCGGGATTATTTTCTTTTTTCTTCAGAAATTTTTGTTCTTCCTTATCAATGGCCGCTTTCAATTTCCGCTCGTTCTTATCCTCTTGTGCAAAAGCCCGGGCCATACAGATGAAAAACAACAACCCAATGATTAAATAATTTTTCATAAGCTTAATAAGCTAAACCGTGATCAGGCAACCTTTTCCTTCCTCAATTTCCTGTGTTTTATTCCTGCCACTATGATTACAAGTATAATGGAGAGTATTGATATCCAGGCCCAACCCGGGAACACCTGTTTCTCACCGGCTGCATAGCTATGCAATCCTTTTGACAAATAATAATTCACACCAAAGAAGGTCATCATAACGCTTCCATAGCCCAATACGGAGCCTATGTTGAAAAAATATTCTCCTTTCATTTTTGATACAAGCCTCAGGTGCAACACAACTGTATAGGTAATAACAATAACCAGGGCCCAGGTTTCCTTGGCATCCCAGCCCCAGTATTTACCCCAGGATTCATTTGCCCAAATGCCGCCCAGGAATGTACCAATAGTAGCCAGGAATAACCCTATGGTAAGATTCATTTCATTGATATTGGTAAGCTGGTGTGTGACCTGGTTGAGGCGTTGATAATTTTTTTGATTCATGAAGATGTAAATAACCAGGTTCATGAGTCCGAGTATAAAACCTAATCCCAAAAATCCATAACTGATGGTAAGAGTAGCCACATGTATCACCAACCAATAGGACTTCAGGACGGGCTGCAAATTGGTAAGCTGTGGATCATAATTGCTGTGCCCTGCGGTCATAAGAATGAAAAAAGCCAGTAGTGCAGTTGCCGCCAAAGCAATTTTAGAACTTCGAACGAACGCAAAACCTGCAAGCAATGCCCCCCACGCAATCAGCAAAAGCGCTTCGTAGCCTGTGCTCCACGGGGCATGGCCGGTGAGATACCACCTGAGTATCATTCCATAGGTATGAAAGAGGAATGCGGCTCCCAGAAGTACAATAAATGTATTCAGCAGAATAGTCAGCACCTTACTTTTCTTTTCCCTTAAAACATCAATAAAAGAAAGCACCAGCAAGACGAGGCTCAGCATTGCATACCAGTTTTTCAACCTGATGAATATCTGGGCCTTGTTATACCTGATTTCATAATTAACCATTCTTTCAGAAGGAATAATAGCAGCGGCAGTGCTTTGACGCTGAATACTGCTGATATAGGAGCGTATTTTATCTGCTCTTGTATAATCACCTGATTTTGTTCCTTTGAATACTTCCTGCAGATAAACACCCATAATACTGCTGTAACTGAATTCTCTTAACTGCAGGTCCTCATTGAGCATTTTCAGGCTGCCGGTAAGCGGCAGATGAGCCAGGGAATCATTCCATGCTGTCCATATATTATTTACCGAACCCTGAACCGGAAATATTTTGAGCATATTGCCGTTTATAACCATCATGCATACATTGGCGCGCTCATCTACCTTTATTATTTCTTTATCAAATGTATTTTGCTCTGATTGTTTTTTTCTGAACGAGGTTTCGGCAACATCTTTAAGCTTATATTCAGACTTAGCATCGAAAAAATCATTGAAAGATGCATAACTCCCTGTGGTGCCAAGCAGATCCTGAACTGATTTTTCACGCACATAAATTATTTTCTGTGTTTTCCAGAATTCTCCATTCAGCATCATGTCCACAAATACCTGCATGGCATCCATTTCACCCGCTCCCTCCACCTGGAACACATCTTTCCTCGACAATTTATGCATAACATCGAATGCCATGGTATGAACGGGCTCAAAGCGGCCATCGTATGTTTGCACTATCAGCTGGCCGAACTTATCTGCCTGGTCTTTACTAACGTGGTTGATGGTCTGGGTTTGTGAGAATGAATTTCCGACAGAACAGAACCATAAAGCTATCACCATTGCAACTGCTTTTGCAGCCCCGTTTTTCCTGATACTTCTACCCAGAACATAGAACCTGGAATTTTTGCTGAACAACGTAATTAAAAAGCCAAGTCCTAATAGGAAGTAACCGATATAGGTAACCCATGTTCCGTAAAAGTCATGGTTCACGGATAAGATCGTTCCTCTTTCGTCCGGATCGTAAGAGGTTTGAAAAAATCTATACCCTCCATAATCCAACACATTATTCATAAATATCCGGTGCGGTTCTTTTAACCCCTTTTTATTATCAATTAAGGTTACCTCACTTGCAAAGGATGACGGACTCATAGAGCCAGCATACCTTTCGAGAATAAATTTATCCAGGTACAGGGAAAATGGCAACTCAATTTCTTTTTCACCATAAGCCATCTTAATCGTGTTGCCCTCAATATCGAAGTCCTGGTAATTATAGATATACCCGGAGCCGCCTAATACCTTAACATCATGTTTCTTTCCTTTGCTCACTACCTCTAAAAGCAGTGCATCAGGGCCTGAACCTTTATCCTCATCATTGCCTTCCACCAATTCATCCTTTGCATTATTATATATTTTTTTACACACGAATACACCCATTGGGGTTTCATATAAACAACGCTCCTTAAACTCACCCGCAATGTTACTCTGAATAGTATCAATTAACATGCCAGCCATCTGTGTACGCTTAATTTCAAATGGAGTGAGGATGGATATTTTGTCATCCTTTGACACTATTTTTATTGCATCAGTCCTGCTATCGTTATTAAATGATATTGTAAATTTTCCAAGGTCTTTTATTTCTCCTTCTTTGATCAGAACAGTTACTCTTCCGTTATCACCCGGAACAACCAATTGAAGTATCTTCACCCCACCCGCAACATTCTCGATTACTGAATCTTTAGTATTGCGTAATATGCCCTTGAAATTGATATCAACAGGGCCATTCTCTTTTGTATCAATATGCATACTAAATGCATTGCTGCCGATCTTACTGATATGAACAGGATGGTCGTAGTTGCTTTTGCCTGATTTTTCAAGAGTAAGAATGCTCAGATAGCTGGATGAGCTATAGAAAAAGCTGGATGCTTCTCCCTGGCGGATGTGCATGGTACCTGTATACCCGGTATACCTGGTTATACCAGCGCCGATAATAATAACAATAAACGCACAGTGGAATAACAATGCCGCCGCTTTCTTCTTACTCAGCAGGTTGTGTTTTTTGATGCTTCCAAAAAAATTAAGTACCATAAGCACCAGCAGGAATTCAAACCACCTGGCATTATACACAACATGCTGCGCGGTTTCGGTGTCATATTTATCCTCAATAAAAGTTGCAGCACCAATGCCAATGGCAAAAATGAGTAATAATAAAATTGTCGTTCTTGATGAGAATACCAGATCTAATAGCTTTTTCATTTTTTTTACTTTAATCAGGTTTTTGAATAGATTTGAATGTGTAGTATTATTTTTTGTCTTTATTAATTGAATTCTTTTTTTCAGATCAACTGATCCCTGGTTATTGATTTTAGTTTTGATGGTTGAACGATTGCAATTCTTCTTGCCCTTTTTTCTATTATTTTTTCTTCATGAAAATCAGAAAGTTGCCTCGACACTTGTTCTGTTGTTGTTGATGCAAGCCCTGCTATATCTTCCCTGTTAAAGCAATCAGGCAACTCTTTTTCGCTGTTTACACCAAACTGGCGATATAAACTATACAGCACGTTGGCCACCTTATTGCGCAGGTCCATATTCATGATACTCATTAATCTGTGTATCGTTTCGCTGAAGTCATTTGAATAATGATTAATAAAATCGAATACTGCTTTTGGATTGAGTTGTGCTAATGCCATCAGGGTGTAATTTTCAAAAAAGCACACAACCGTATCCGTCTTTGCTTCAGCACCAATTGAATAGCTATTGTTTTTTAATATGTGTCCAAAAAACTGACCTGATTTTACAAACCGGAATAATTCAACATTATGTCCCCGACCGGATAAATATTCCTTAATAATTCCTTTTTGTATAAAAAATAATCCATTTGCAGGTTTGCCCGGCTCGAATATCGAGTAACCCTTCCTGTATAATGCCTGGCTTTTCTCCTTTTCAATTTTAGCCGCCCATTCAGGAAAAAAATTCTTCCTGACAGGACAACTGTTATTGTGGCATATATCGCAGCTTATCTTTTTCGTACACTTAATTTTTAACAGTTAAATAATTTATATTAAAATTATATTATTGTCTTTATGGGTATTTAGCAAGACACAAAAGTATCTGTCTGATACATTAAAAAATATGAGTAATGTCATGTTAATTTATGAGTATCGTCAGGCAAATGATTACACCAAAAAGCCCCTGCAAAAGAGTTTGCAGAGGCAATATTTCCAATAGCTTTGGTGATCAATGCGTTATAGCGTTAACCCTTTCGTACTTTCTTTCCACATGACAACCTGGAGAGCATGAGCCGCCATTTTCAAGAGGCTTGAACCTTAACGGCATTTCCCAGCTACCAAATTGTGTCTTTTCATTTATAAGGTGTTCGTTAACAGACCCATGAGGATTATGACAGATGGTACAGCTTCTTCCCTTTTCACCGTTAACGTGAACAAAGTGAAGATTTTTATCCCCGTTTCTGAAACCGGTGGCGGTTGTGGTTGGTTTCTCGATCATTTCACTTTTATGACAACTAAAGCAGGCCGCAAAATTATCTTTGTTTGCCGCAGCATATGAACCCGATGGGAATGCTTTTGATAACAGGAACGGATTGCTGGAAGCATGAGGATCATGGCAACCTACGCAACCTACCTTATCAATTGCCTGATGCACTACTTTACTCTTCTGCAATGTCTGGCTGATATTATCAATTTTCCTGGGGCCTGTTGTATAAGTTCTGTCATGGCAACTTAAGCATAAGGTTTTAGCATCTTTAACCAAAAAATTCTTTTGGTTTGAAGCATGAGGATTATGGCAGTTGATACATGACCGTTTATCATTGATAGCTCCATGCACAGTTGTTGCCTTATCAATCTTCTTCTGAATATCGTCATGGCAATAAACACACAGGTTTTGCGGGGTAAGGTCCAATAATTTTTCTTCATTCGAACTATGCTGGTTATGACAGTTCAGGCAATTGTTCTGGAAAGGCGGGTGTACATTTTCCATTTTGATTTCTTCAGCCTGCTGTTTGTGGCATTTTAAACACAATGCCGGAGGTTCCTTTATCAATAGCCTCTTTATGTCGGATTGGTGCGGATCATGGCATTTGGCACATTCACCTTTGCTAACCGGGTCGTGTTTATATTTTTTCTTTGCCGACTCTAATGTGTGACATTGCGCACATACGGCACCGGTCGGGTTCTTTTTCAATAAATAGCTTTCAGGTGAGCTGTGCGGAGTATGGCATTCAAGACAATTTCCCTTTTGTACAGGAGAGTGTACTACATTCATTGTATTATTCTCGTCGTGACATTTATAACACAATGCAGGTATGTTATCCGCCAGTCTATAACCAGGTACATTCTTCTGCGGATGCTGCTGGCCGGTAGGCGTATGACATTTATCACAACCGCTTTTTACAGGATGGTGCACAACTTCCTGACTCACCAGATTTCCATGGCAGGATATACTTGCACAGCCGGTTTTACTGGTATCATTCTGAGCTGAAACCTTCAAAACTGAAACTGATAAAATGGTCAGCAATAAAACTATTTTATTCCACATAAATATCAATATTTAAACTTTTTAATTACTTGAATATAGGCGCCCATATAGGTCATTCTCTGATTTTCAAGGTATACCCTGTCGTACATATCGAACCCGGCGACAAAGAATAATTTTCTATAAATGGTTGTTACCTTCAGCCTGGAAGTAAACAGGTCAAGATTGATTTGACGGCCTCGCTGGGATTGGTATCCGACAGTCAGGTCTACCCTTGTCTTCCTGTTAAAAGAGTATGCAACCATTGCGTTCACATCCTTGTATATTCTATCCTCATCTTCTGTAGGAATTTTATAATCACGCCAGTTTACATTCAATGAATAAACAAGGTTCTGCCTGAAATTACCCTGCCACATAAAATAGTATCTCATCATTTTATATGGCACAATACTACTTTGATAATCATCATATTCCACACCGGCATTAGCTGCCTTATACTTAAAACCAATACCATAAACGTTTTCTGTGAGATAATTCAACAGCAGGTTATCGGCATTATGAATATTCGAAAAATCATTCCTGTTCGATTTGAAATAAACTGAAAGCAGGTTATTAAACATTGACCAGTTTACGTAAAGATATTCAAGATCAATATCGTACCGGAAAGACCCCGGTTGCGTTGCAGTATAAAACAGGAAAACATTCGAATTATCAGGTATTTGCCCACCGGGAACGCGCAGAATTTCAATAAAATTATTCCTGGCAACCAAAATGTAATCAAAATAAGGCTGGTATATAATCGTTCCGGTAGCATCCTTTACAACAACACTTGCAATATCTACATAAGGCCTTTTTATCATTACTACTTTGTTGTCTGATAAGGTGTATTCCTCATTCATTATTTGCAACATAAGATCACTGCTTGTCCGGTTCTGCCGCATTTTGCTGTAATTGAACTGAATGGAAATTTGCCCGTCTGCAAATGTTTTTTTGGTATAACTCAAATCAATACCAACCTTGTTACTAAATTCATGGTAAGAAGTTTCGAGCGCGTTGTTGTATTCATAGAACAGGCTTGAATGAAAGCTTTCAAATAACTGGTGCCCCAGCATAGATGTGAATGAATGCTGTTGCAGGATTTCAGGTACCCGTTCAATGTAGTAGAACCCGTAATTATTGTTCCACGTCATGTGATGCGGCAATTTGAAATAAACATTCTCGCTAACGCGGAATTGTTTGAAACTATCATTACCCTTCTGTACCGTGCCAAATATTACAGAGTTAAAACGGGAATTTCTTGCCGAATCAAGAAACAGACCATTTTGAAGTTCGAGATTATCTGAAATATTCCTGATCGAGTATAAATTATAATCGCGGCGCAGGTAATCATGATGGGTATAGATCAGTTCGTTCTTATCCTGCGTTCCGAAACTTTTGTAGACTCTTGCCTCTAAATTTTTCTGCTCATACGAAAATTCCCTGGCTCGTGATGTATCCAGTAATTCCTTGCTAACCCAATTACTCTCGTTATATGTAACTGTTAAGGGGAGAAATTTATTCCGGAACGAAAATGTTCCGCCATAACCTTTACTGTTCGTTCTGATATCTGATAAATTTTCCCTGCTGTCATAACTGTTATCAAAATTCAGGTAGGTACTAAGTGTAACCATTTTTTTCGGAAAAAATGTGGCTCCCAGGTGCAACTTTTCAGTATTTATAGCATTGTACACATTTGGGGATACAAGATAAAGGTCCTGCCGGGATTCGGGATAATATCCACCATCAATATCAATAACCAAAAAATTGGGATTCCAGATAAAACTGCTCGATTTCACCATGAAACCGCCATAATAATTTGATGTGACATAATCGTTCCTGATATTGTATGTGTGTATCTCACCTGCTCCATATAATCCACCTACTTTCAATTCACCGGACAACGCAGAAATATTCCAAGCCCCCAGCGAAAGCAGGCTTTGCTGTGCATAGCCGCTTACCGGAAGAAATAAAACGGCATATAGTATTAATACCTTTATAAAGCGCATTGCCAATTATTTTTTATCACATTAATTACTTTATTTGTCCTTAATATAAATCTCTACTCTCCTGTTTTTCTGTTGTTCCTCTTCCGTTGCCGATGCAGGAACATAAGTATCCAGTGGTTTCTCTTTACCATAACCTTTGCCCGAAATTCTGTTACTATTTATTCCCTTTGTATTAAGGTATTTTATTGCAGCTTTTGCCCTGTCTTCAGATAGCCGCAGGTTGTATCCTATCGAACCTCTGGAATCGGTATGTGCAGCCAGGTACACTTTTGCTGCAGGATGGTCTTTCAGGTAATTAACCACTTTGTCGAGCTCTGTAATTCCAATATCAGATATAGACGCCTTTGCCTGTTCATAATAAATGGTGGAGAACAATGCAGCGTTTTCTTTTTCAGCTATTATCTTCACATCGGCCCGTGAGGCAGCATATTCCTTTGAATTAGACACGTAAATATACCGGCCATTTTTCACCCGCTTATTAACCGTTTCAATGATCTCCATTTTATCATTCAGGAATATTGTCTGCGATATTATTCCACTGGATTTGTCCGGCAATGTGAGCCTGTATGCAAGGAAATCAAAAAGTAAGAAGCGGCCTTTCTTATCCACACGTGCAATATCAATATAATCTGCAGAGTCATTCAATACACAAATGGTATTACCATCGTACAACCTGTTTATTTGGTTAGCCAGGTCAACGAGTGTAATATTATCCCTTTCATATTTTCTGATTGCCTCTGTTCCGCCTGCATTATTTTTCAGTTTACCATTTATTTCTTTTGTATTACCAGGTTCGTCGCCGACAACTATTTTCCCCTTATACGGCCTGGGTTCGGAAGGTCTCTTTCCTGCGTCATTCTGTTTGTCATCTTTGTTGTGCTCAATAAGATCACTGGTTTTCACATTGCCAGGAATTGTTTTTACAACGATCTTACCCTTATATTTCACCGAATCTGCCGGCTTATTATCTGCAGCTATTCCTGTTGTCTCTTTAGTATCAAGCTTTTTATTTTCATCAACCAGATCCTTTAAGCTTACATTTTCCGGCAATTCCTTAACGTGTATCTTCCCCTTTTCTTTTGAAGGATCGGGTACGTTATTTATGACGGGAGGCTCCATTATTTTCTCCGGTTCTGCAGGTGCAACAATCACTTCCTGAGTTTTGGCGGAATCTTTCCTTAATGGCTTGTCCAAATTTATTCTTACAGATGTTTCACCCAGATAGTTGCCACCCGCGTTTGCAGTATTCAGTGCTTCGTGTACGGTTTCATATGCTGACTTATCTAAGACATACTTTCCTTTCTTGTTTCGTTCCACGACAATCAAAACCGAGCCGTTACAGTCCATAATATTCACTTTACATTCAGGTATCATACCTTTTATGTCAAATGTATAGTTCTGACCCGGATGCATATTCGTCAGGTAGAATTTTCCGGTATTATCCGGACGTACAGTGGCAACAACCTTACTACTACCATCATAAATTTTAATTTCCACAGCGGATGTCACATCTCCCGGTTCCTTACAGAATATCTGACCGCATAAACGCCGCGAAGTTAACTCAGTCATTAATGCGATCCTGTTAGGATCAGTTGGAATATTATTCTTTACCATGAACCTTCTGTTTCCTCCATGCGGATTATGACACAGCGTACACTCGGCATCTTCTATATCACGGTGAACTTTGTTGGCAAAAATTAAAGAAGGACTATGACAATAGGTACATACCTGCTGGCCTTGTCGGGTAAGTAGTTTAGGGTATTTTGATGAGTGCTGGTTATGGCATTTAGTGCAATTACCAGAAGCTACAGGTCCATGCAGAGTGGTATAACTTTCTGCAAAGTTTTTATGGCATTGAAAACAAAGATCCGGCATGGCCATTATAAGCCGCTTATCCGGCGTGTGGCATTTTTCACACTTCTTTTCTTTATAAGGTAAATGAACGAATTGTTCGGGCCGCACTTTCTTTAGTAAACCTTCGCGTTTCGCAATTGCATCCTTGCTTAAAGAATCCTTAGATAAATAATCATTAAAAAATATAACCTTGTCAACACCATCAAAGAAAAAAGTAAACGTTTTGTGTGTTTGTTCTACAGAGCATCCGAAAAATAACACAATGATTATTACACTTACATAATAAACAACATTATTATTCTGCCTGCTCTTCATAAGGAATTATGTGTTAATTCAGTGGTGTAATCGAACCGTAAATATTTATTTTATCCGGACCATACTGGTTAGAAACAATAACCAGGTAGTTCAGTTTATACTTCGGGTCAATATATTTTTGGAAATACTTTAAGTTATCATAGTCAACAATAACTTTTGCAGGCAGCCACATATCGCCGGGGCCTTTGTAGGGTCCGCCGAAAAACATTAGCAACTGGCCTTTCTTATTGAATATCTGTGTATTTTCAAATCCGGCGTCCACGACAAAGAGGTTGGCCTCATGATCTATCGCTATCCCCTTGGGTCTTACAAATTGTCCGGGTCCTGTTCCATAACTACCAATTGAAGTAATAAATTTCCCCTTACGGTCATATTGTTTGATCTTGGCATCTCCGAAGTCTGTTACATAAATAATTTCATCGGTTACGAATACATTAAACGGGGAATATAAAAACCCATCGTCACCTACCCCATACTGTTCAGCAAAGTATCGTATTAACTGGTGTGATTTCCTGTCATAAACATTCAAACGATGGTTATCAGGATTCGTTACCCAAATCTCATTTTCAAAAACAAAAACATCAGTAGGTTTAAAATTACCGGTATCGGAAATTTTAGTGACATAGTTCAACATGCTATCAAAGATCACGACCTCATGTCTGCCAACATCTGCAATGTAGAGGTATTCGTTTTCATCTGTGTAGCAATTGAGCGCCGACTTCAACTGGCCGGGACCACCGGGTGTAAAATTGGTATACTCTTTTGCAGCCAGATCTATGATCTCAAGTCCGCCAATTCCGGGATCGCATATGTACAACTTTCCATTACGCATACTAATCCCATAAGGCTTGCTCATTTGAGATACCTCTTCAACACCCATGATAAAAGTGCCGAATTTTGACCGGCCACCAAGAAAATCAGAACCGCTGATACTGGTAAGATATTGAAACCTTGCAGTATCAGGCGGAGGGGGATAAAGAACACTTTCTTTGCGCACAATTTTATTATGTTTGTGTAGAAATTGAGCGCAGGAATTCAGTAGCAATGAACCCGCTGCGATCATAAAAATGACAAAATATTTTCCAGACTTCATTTTGAAAATTTTTGGTTTTGAAACTGCCTGTAAAAGTAGCCTCAGGATGATCAAAATTTGATGACCGTGATCATCAAAAAACATGACTTTATTCATACATTTTGAAGAAATTACAGCATAACATTGCATATTAGAAATTATGAGTTTTTCAAAGACCTTTTTTTCGTCTTAAAATCAACAAAAATGAAAATTATTCCGATTGCTTTCGCGCTGTTTTCAATAATACCTGTGTGCTATTCCAGACCATGCCCGAAAGCCTATGATGATAAATCTAAAAAGGATCATAAAGTGGTTGTAGAGGAGGTCATACAAACTACATCCTACACTTACCTCCACGTGAAAGAAAATGACACATTGAAATGGCTGGCCTTGCCTACAATTAATGCAAAGCCGGGAGAAACTTATTACTATACCGGCGCTATGCCAATGAAGGAATTTGAAAGTAAAGAGTTGCACAGAAAATTTGATGAGGTTTTATTCCTGGGTGGTGTGACTACTGAGCCTATGGCAGCAAATGGTAACAAAAATGGTTCAGAGTCGTATGCACGGAAAGCAAACCCCGAAGTAAAAAAAGAAATAAAAATTGAAACTCCGGCAGATTGCATCACTATTGCCAATTTATTTTCTAAGAAAGAAGCATTTGCCGGTAAAACGGTGAAGATAAAAGGCCAGGTTACCAGATACAGTCCTGCAATTATGGATAAAAACTGGATTCACATTCAGGACGGAACTGAAAGTAATGGAAAGTTTGATTTTGTGGTTACATCTTCAGTGGCAGTAAAAGTCGGGGATATTGTGGTACTTGAAGGTAAGATCACGCTGAATAAAGACTTTGGGTATGGATATAAATTTGAAGCGATGATGGAAGAAGCGGTTATAAAATAATTTATAGCTTTCAATACAGCCCCAATATCTATAAGGATTTTTACAAAAACTCAATCAGAACATACTTTTTACTATCTCCATCAGGTTATTGACAACCGTCCTGGTCTGTTATTTTTCTACGTCGTAGAAAAGTTGAGATAATACCAGCTGCCCTTCAAAAACTTTATCAAATCACCCGGCACAAAAAACTAATCCT
Organism: uncultured Bacteroidota bacterium; assembly: GCA_903839875.1. Classification (GTDB taxonomy): domain Bacteria; phylum Bacteroidota; class Bacteroidia; order Chitinophagales; family Chitinophagaceae; genus Nemorincola. Next base: position 30,100 of record CAIMDZ010000066.1, on the reverse strand, counting down.
TCCGGTTCTTTCCCTGCTTTATTGCCAGTTGGCAATCAGTGAGGCCACAGTTATACATTCATGTATGACTTCGATAGCCATTTGGTATGATACATACCTTATTTCAATAAACGGCATAACAATAATTGGCATCACATGCATCCTTTGATTCTTTGCAGCTTCTTTTCGAATCCTTGCCACGATCTGCATGGACTCAATGTTATTCTATCCCAATCCTGGTTTTTGAAGCCTAATCCGCACTATATAATTCAGCAATAAAATACAAAAAACAGGCTCCGGAAATCCGGAGCCTGTATGAAAAACCAATGAATCCAATCCTTATTTTTCAATAAGCACTTTAAAGGTCTGGACCGCGCCCTTATTATCTTTCAGCATTACCAGGTACATACCCGGAACTACGTGAGATAAATTAAGCTGGCCTTTTCCTCCTGCAAAATCAATATTACCATTCAGAACTGATGCACCAACGTAGTTGATTACGTTAACACTCATTGCTCCGTCACTTGGTTCACTTTGTGTGAAGTTGATGACCCCGTTGCTTGGGTTAGGGAACACTGTGAATTTCTGATCAACTGAACCGTTGCTGCCAGGATTATTGCTTTCTTTTGGTCCGCATGGCATAATGGTGATGATTTGTGTAACACTACAGAAGCTATCCGCGCCGGGTTCAATGAAATGAACCTTGTAGGTAACTGTATCATAACCAGGAACAGAGCCGGTAACAACACCACCTGTTGTAATACCTGCATTGGTATTGCTGATTGACCAGACACCGCCACCAGTAACATCTGCAAGATTTGTAACTGCTGCTACGCCTGTAGAGCAAACCACAAATGATGAGCTGGTAATTGGACCAACAAAGTTAACTGTGTCGAGCTTCTTATAAACGGTTGGACATCCGGCAGTTGAGAAATAGACCGTATCAATACCACTTCCTACACCGCTAAATACCGCACCCGCATTAGTAGCGATTCCAGTGTTGTAGCTCGACCATGTGCCAGTCACTGCGGTACCTCTGGTTGCAGTCATTGTAATAGTGGTACCACCACATTGGTGAGTTGGTCCGCCGAGAACAATATTTCCGGTATCGCCTATCGCAACACTTGCAGTTGCCCTGCAACCGCCGACATATAATGTATAGGAAATAGTTGCAGAACCTGCAGCTACTCCGGTAACATTACCAGATCCATCTACGGAGCCTTTAGTAGGCGCTGAACTTGTCCATGCACCACCTGTAGTAGCATCTGCAAGAGCAGTAACACTTCCTGCACATACTGTAAGGGTACCTGTTATTGCAGCCGGTACAGGATTAACGGTGAACGCAGCAGGAGCCGGGAAACAACCGTTAAGGCTATAGGTAATATTGGTGATACCAGCTGACAAGCCTAACACATTACCACCAAGGCTGACAGAGGCAACGGCTGGAGTACCGCTGATCCATGTACCACCAGTGGTTGCATTTGCAAGTGTTACATTACTGCCTAAACATACACTATCAATACCTGTGATAGCTGTTGGAACAACACTGTACACATTTACTGACCATGCATCAATACAACCGCCTTTAGGTATTGAATAATAAATAACCGCTGAACCTACAGTTAAACCAGTATCAACTGCTGTACTTCCTGTACCTGTAGAACCCAGGTTCACAATGGTCTTACTGCTTGTTGACCAGACACCACCTGATGTAGCATCAGTAAGTGTAGTTTTCTGACCAAGGCCTGTATTACATATTGAGCCGGTACCAGAGATACCTCCGCCGGTATTAGGATTTACAGTTACATGCACTGAATCCCTGCAACCAAACAGGTTGTAGGTAAGTGTTGCTATACCTGCACCTATACCTGCAATAACTGCAGCACCGTTAGCTGAAACAGTGGAAACGGTAGCAATGGTAGAGGCAATCGCATAAGAGCCCTGGTTAAATACTGACCAGGTACCACCCGCAACTGAAGGTACCCATGCCGTATCTAATGTACCGCCGAGACAAACGGAGAGATCTGTTGAAGGAGTGAAGGTGGCATGTGTTGCGCTGACTGTTATTGTCTTTGTTACATAACAACCGTTAATGGTGTAGGTAACATTTTCTGTACCTGCACCTGTGCCTACATATGTAATAGTTGCAGAGTCATTCAGTGCACCCATTCCTGAAATGGTAATTCTACCAAGACCGCTTGTTGTCCAGGCGCCATTATAGGATGAATCATATAAAACCTCGGTTGTACCAAAGCCACTGGTACATAATGCTGCCGTATGCGACCTCATTGAACCAATTGCTGCCGGTGTCTCCTTCACCAGTATTGGCTGATAAACTGCACAACCGCCGGGTGTAGTATAGGTTACTGTAACCAGACCAGCTGTGATTCCCTTAAAGGTTGCTGTAGAGTCGGTAGCAACGGTAGCAGTGGCCGTTGAACTGCTGCTTGTTGACCATGCGCTGCCGGTGGCCCTTGTGGTATCCTTTATAGTAATGTTTGTGCCATTACAAACAGAAACTGAAGGCGTGATAATAGCGCTTGGCTGTTTATAAATGGCATATGTATAATACGCGAGACAACCATTATCATTTCTTGTAAATGTAACAATATCTATACCGGTTGATGTACCGGTTACAGCAGTTGTTGTATCGTTTACATAAGCAAAAGAAACTTTCCCATATCTGCTGGTCCATGTACCCACTGTAGGCACCGGACCAGAACCACCGCTTTTTAAATTGGCAGGGATACCTGTACAACCGTAATTTAAACCGTTAACCGGGGTGATAGCAGCTGCGCTTGTACCTGCTACTGTAACAGCTTTGGTAACGTAACATCCGCCGTTTGTGTAGGTAATAGTAACTGTACTATTTGAAATCCCTGTCACTTTCACTGTATCAAAGCCTGAAGTAGACGCGCCAGCTAACGAAACAGTAGAACCGCTTGCGCTCCACATTCCACCCCTTGCAGAGTCTGTGATAAGAATATAAGCTTCTTTACTACATACTGTGAAACCATAGATTGAAGCGCTCTTTATGGCTGGCAAAGAAGCGCCAACAGTCATGTTTTTTGTTTGTGCGCAACCATTCACTGTATAAGAAACAGTCGCAGAACCCGGGGTAACACCACCAAATACACCACCTGCACTGCTGATCGTTCCTATTGCAGTGTTACTGCTGGCCCATGTTCCGCCGGAAGTAGAATCAGATAATGTCAAGGTAGAACCCTGGCATGCAGATGCACTACCCAGAATCATCTTAGGCAGCGGATTAACAGAAACCATTTGTGTAACACTACAACCCGATTTTGTATAAGTAATTGTAACCGTACCTGTAGCAACAGGAGCAACAACACCTGAAGATGCACCAACAGTTGCAACAGTTGTCGCACTACTTGACCATGCACCACCTGAAACTGTGTCGGATAAGTATAAATAAGTACCTACACCACCTGTAACCAGGGGCAAACATGCTGTATTACTTCCACCTGGGAGTATTATCGCTGAAGGACCATTGACAGTCATTGCTTTTATTGCATTACATCCTACAGGACTTGTGTAGGTAATATTAAACGCGCCGGTCATTGCTACGCCCGTAACGACACCCGCTGCAACTGAAGCAATTGTTGTATCGCTGGTTGCCCATGATCCGCCTGTCGGGGCCGGAGTGAGGGTTGTAGTACCGCGGTAACAAACAGATGCAGAACCAGTGAGGGTTGGCAACGGGTTTACTGTAATGATTGTCGGAATAGAGCAACCCAATCTTGTATAGATAATATTCACCGTACCACCTGCAACTGCCATACCAGTTACATGACCATAGGCATCAACTTTTGCAATATTTGTATCCGCTGTGCTCCATGTACCTCCCGGATTGGAAGGATCGGTCAGGTTAATTATTGAACCTTTACAAACTGTACCTGGTCCTACTATAGGGCCAACAACAGATGTCGGGTTAATATTCACAACCATAACCTGGTAGCAACCACCACCTGGTGCATTATAAGTAATGGCAGCGCTTCCTGTTGAAACGCCGGCAGTAACTGTAACTGTTGTGGTAGCGGTGCCTGTAAGCGTAACAAGAGCGCTGGTCGTAGTCCATGTTCCTCCTGTAGTGGTATCAGATAAAGTAGTACTTCCGCTAACACAAATGTTCGTATTACCTGTTATTGCTGCTGTAGTGTTAGCACCCACTGTCATACTCTGTGTTCTGTAGCATCCCAGTTTAGAATAGGTAATAGTAGTTGTACCTGCGGCAACACCTGTCACTATACCCACTGAGTTAACGTTTGCAATGGTAGGATCATTGGTCGTCCATGTTCCACCCAAAGTAGCATCGAACAGTGTAGTTGTATTGCCTAAGCAAACAGTAGTTGCGCCTGAAATGCCTGCAGGTAATGTATTACTTACTATAAGGGTTTTGGTTGCATAGCAAGTACCCTGTGTATATGTAATGGTAGGATTACCTACTGCCAGTCCGTTAGCAATACCTGTTGCTGATCCAATGGTTGCCAAAGTAGTAGTGTTGCTGGCCCATGACCCGCCGGTTGGTGTACCGGTTAATGTAACTGAGCTTCCCACACATACTGCAGGAACTGCGGGAGTAATTACCAGTGCATTATTACTTACAGTAACATTTGTAGATACCGCGCATGTAGCATGGTCAGAAATCCTTTGATAAGAAATGGTAGCCGTACCATTTCCGATTCCAGTAACAGTGCCGGTAACGTTAACAATGGCTACTGCAGGGTTACTGGTGGTCCAGATACCTGTTGGGGTAGCATCAGTTAAATTAATGAAGTTACCAATACACACAGCGGCAGGCCCGCTGATAGGAGCCATAATAGTAACGTTGGTAGCTATGGAATTTGGTCCGACTGTATAAGTAACAACCGTATAACCAGGGGTATTCCCATGAACTGTTACGATTGCATCGCTTGGAGTAAGTGTAACATTTCCGTTGCTTGCACTCCATGTCCCGCCTGAAAGAGTGTTGTATAATGTAATGTCGGTGCCAACACAAGTTGTTGTGGTAGCGCCTGTAATAACCGGCATGGAAGGTGCACCACCTGCAGGAGTGCCTACAGTCAGATCACCTGTACGAACAGATCCACCCTTGACTGTCTTAACCCCACCGGTCTGTGCCTTACTTGTTCCAAATGTGAATACGAGCAAAGCAGTAAAGAATAATCCTCCGATTGCTAACGATGATAGCCTGAGGCTATGCTTCATCCATGGGGATGCCGTTAGTAACCATCTTTTATTTGATTTTATCATGATTGTCTTTTTTATTTTTTATAAATAATGCGTTTGCCGGATACTATAATTTATGACAAGTAAAACAAAGTGCGCTTCCAACATTGCTCTTTATCAACAGGCGATTTACACCTGCGCCATTGTGTGCATCGTGGCAGGAAATACATTGTACTTTTCCATTCTCCAGCATATCCTGGTCAATTGTTCCGCTATGAACACCTGAAGGAGTTGTTGTAGGAGACCATATCTTTTTATCTTTACTCGCAAGTGCTGCGTCATAAGTAAAGGAGATAGGGTGCGAAGTGCTCAGGTCAGTGCCCAGGTTAGAGGCCCCGCCGTTAAAATTGGCCATAGTGGTTGTTCCTGTAGTAAACGTTCTGAAATTAGCCAGCGCTACGGTACCATCATGACAGCTTAAACATAATTTAGAGCTACCGTCCGGGTTACCGATTGTTGAAGCGCCTTCCCTCCAGAAATTATACCCTTTTGAATAAATGGAATAAGTGGCATTAGATAAACTATGGTCCCACAATGGCCCGTATGAACCTGAATTTGTAACACCCAGAAAACCAGGCTCCCCGCCATTGCTATTGTGCGGTGCATGGCAAGGGCGGCATATCTGGCCCTGTAATTGCGCTGAAATTGGTGAAGAAAAGTTCCAGGTATTATTTGATAATGAAAAATCGTGTTTGGAACCTACTATAGTTCCGGTTTGCCCGTTACATAATTGTGTAAGACCCAGGACTATGGAACTTGCGATAAAAAATGATTTGAATCTCATAAATATTTTTATTTTATTTTGTTAATAATTTTTATTGACTTTTTTCGATCAATTTGAATTGATTCTGTGATTTAAATTATTTATTATGGCATGTCAGACATAGTGCACTTCCGGCATTACTCATCTTTCCGAATTTGTAGATAGTTGGGTCATGAACTTCATGGCATGTAGGGCATTGTACCTTACCTTGTATATCCAGCAAGTCATCTGCAATTGTACCACCCAGGCCACTCAAAGCAATTGTCGGGTCTTTCAGGCGTCCATCTAAACTGGCAAGATTCGCATCATACTTAAAGGAAATAGGATGGTCATTGGTCAGGTTAGTTCCTAATACACGAAATCCGTTCATAAGCGCCGGAGTACCTGTACTACCCTGCATTTTACCGCCAAACTGGTTCATGGCTGTAATACCATCATGGCAGCTAAGGCACAATTTCGAAGCCCCGTCCGGCTGAGTTATGGTAGCTATACCTTGAAATTTATACCCTGTATAAGTGCTAAAAATCTGCTGTGTGGTAGCATGGTTCCACAGAGGCACCTGGGTGGCATCAGTACCGTGCGGTGCGTGGCATACGATACAAAGTTCTCCTGTTAAATTTCTTGTTGTACTATTGGAAAAATCATGAGATGATCCAAGAATCAGCTGCGCATTACATAGCGGTGTAAGCCCCAGGACAATTGAGCCTAACAATACTAATTTTTTAAATTTCATAATATGTATTTTTGTTGTTAAGAATAAATCAATTACACAAAAGTAGATGCACCCCAGTGACATCCGAATGACAAACATCAGTCCGCTTTATGACTCTGATTACCTGATTTTCTGCGTTTTCGCAAGTTTCCGGATTTGAATGAAACAACCCGATATAAAAATGATTTTGGTCATAAATATTCATAACCTTTGACAGATATTTGTTGATACAGGCCTGTTTACCAGTAATAAAAATGACCGCAATTTTTTTTAAAAAGCGGTCATTTAATATTCAAAAGGCGCATGATATCAGGTTCATTCCATTGCCCTGGCGCCGGTCGGCAAATGTGTTAAAACCCTGACCCGGCGCTCAGATGTTCATGGTATACACCACTTGTTCCAGAAGGGTTTTGGTGGCAAACAAAGTAGCATTTACGGTTTTGAATATCTATCATTTTCCCGTTCACCAGGTTGGGCCTGATCACCGTAGTGTCGAAGTTAAGGAGCTTCTCAAATGCCGACGCCGAATTACCGCCATTGATCCCCAGGTTTCCATCATATCCATGCGGATCGTGGCAGGTGTTACAACCCACATATTTCAGGAAGTGACCTCCGGAAATATTATTGTGTACAGTGGTAACATTAGAAAGATTATGGCAGGAGAAACAAAGCGGCCAGTGCATATTAAGGTCTGCCCCTGTCCATCCTGTACCTAACATAGGGAATCTGGCAGTATCATAGGCGAATTTTAATATGCCCACATTCGATGATCCGTGCGGCCCTGCAGGCGATCCGGAGCCATCACTGGCATGGCAGTCGCTGCAATATATTTTGCTGGTCACGCTTAAAGGCGCCAAAAGGCTGGTCATGCTGGTATTCTGGCCGGCAGCCTCTACCGGGTGGTACGAAACATTAGTACTGGAAAAATCAAGGCGGCTATTGCCCACACCGCGGTACCGCTGGGTATAGCGCTGCACTACCTGGTTGTCGGCATGGCACCTGAAACAGATCTGGTATTCGTACTGGGCAGGGTTTACAGGGGTTCCATTCAGGTCAACACCTTTTACACCAACGTTGCTTCCTTTCACAAACGGCGCTGTGGCAGTGGTATTGTTTACCGCATGCGGATTGTGGCAATCCTCGCACTCAACATGCTTTGCAGCAGGTGCGGCAAGCTCGTTTTCATCATGTATGCCGGTATACCCGTAAACGTTATGCTTAAAGGTTTTTGTGAGCTGTGACTGTATATTTTTCGCTGCAACATTTCCATTATGGCAGTAAAGGCAGTTATCTTCTTCATTCTGAAAATTCATGATCCTTGCAGGCCCGCCTGCAGTATGGGGTGCATGGCAGTTTTCGCATGCGTTATCGGCAACAGTGGTATAGGTAGAATGGAACCATGGGTTTGTGCCGCTGCCATTCCAAGTTTTTGTAGATGTACTGTGGCTGCTTCCGCCCCAGTAGGTCTTGTCATGGCAGCTATAGCATAATGCAGAACCCTGGTTTGACATGACAAGGAATTTAGAGTAAGTATCATCATGAGCATCATGGCAGGAGGTACATTGCATCCTGCTGCCGGTATCTAATGAAACAGGCGCGATTATGCTTGCAGGAGGCCTTAGCTGCCCGTTTGTAGTAGCTAATGCCGAATTATATACAAAAGAAACAGGATGGTCGTCTGATAAATTGGTTCCCAGGTTTGTTTTCCCGGCAGGCATCGTACTAATGCCACCAAAGCTTATCTGGTAAGGGGAGCTGACGATACTGCCTAAAGCTATTGTTCCGTCATGGCAGGAAAGACACATGATGGAGCTGCCATCCGGCTGGCCTACAACCGCTTTCATCGTAGAACTGGCGTAAGGTGTATAAGTAGCAATTGGATCCCTCTTGTTCCATAATGGCCCTGTAGTTCTGGCACTGTGCGGCGCATGACAAAAAACACAAACCTCATTTTCAGTAGTAGACTTTATTGTACCAGGGCCACTAACTGACAAATTATGTTTTGAGTTTATTATAGACTGGGAGCCTGCAACCAGCGGCAGGCTTAATAATAATGTAATAAAAGCAAATTTTATCTGAATTTTCATCTTAACCTCCTCCGTTAATTAGTTGAAATATTTGTATCCTGGAATTATAACTGTCAGCAACATAAATGTAATTTTTGCTGTCAATATATATTCCTGAGGGCATCCAGAACTCCTCTCTGTCCCGCCCCCTTTTTCCAAAACTGTACAATAGTCTTCCTTCTTTATCGAATATCTGAACCGAATGTAACAGCGCATCTGCGATATAAATATCTCCATAACTGTCAATCGCTATTCCCTTGGGCCTTGCAAGCGAACCCATCACATCACCTGCCTCTCCAAACATGGATAGGAAAACACCGTTCTTATCAAAAATCTGGACCCTGAAATTCATGGCATCTACAACGTAGACATCCCCGTTTTTATCAATGCATATTGATGTAGGGAAATTAAATTTCCCCTTGTCATCACCCCTGCTGCCAATCCTTCTTTTCAAGACCCCTTTTTCATCCAATACCGAAATCCTGTGCCCCCCGGTCTCTACCACCCAGATCTCATTGGTTACTGCCGACCAGGCTATACCTGTGGGTTGCAGCAATTGCAATGAGTCATTAACTACTTCCAGCTTTCGGTCTTCACCACTCACCCTGAATACCTTATTCAGCCGTGAATCGGTAAACAGCAAACCATCACCAGGAATACTGCATGAACCAACAAGGGAGGTAAAATAATTCTCTTTCTTTTTTATTGACCTTGGTATTTCCCCCTTATTTTTCAATACCTCGTATATAGTTTCCTTACCCTGATCAAGTACCCAAAATGAACCGGGGTTGGTTGCCAATACCCCTACCGGCCTCATTAATTCATTCTCTTTACCCTTCCCAACCAAAAATTCATACGTTCGCCTGAAAACATTTTGCTTTACTTTTTCTTTATGCACAGGATATTGGCTCACCCATGAAATGTAAGGCTGGTCAGACTTTTCAGTTGGTTTCACAAATGCTGAATCCTGTGCCCTGCCTGCAAAAACAGTGAAGACAAAGTAAAACATCAACGTTAATCCTGAAAAAAATCTACTATTCATTTTGTTGATCAAATAACAAATTCTGACAAATTGTGTAATGATTTTGAATATACTTCTTCACACAACTGCCAGTTTTAGAATTATATTGGTTAATGATAAATAACCATAAACAACCTGGTATTAAAGGCAAAACTATTCCCATGGCAAATGAAAAATCATGACAATAGTCATACTTATGAATGATATTCCTCATTAGATATAATGTAGCAGTAATCTAATATTGCATTGAAAACCAAATTTTCTAATCTAAAAATAATTTTATGAACAGTAATCGTCTTTGGACAATTTTTATCGGAATGGCGGCATTATTCTCCGCCTGCGAATCCGGACAAACTACAAATAATGCGGACCAATCGAAAGGGCAATCAAACTTTCACAAGGTAGTAGTTCAGGAAGTGCTGCAGGCTACCGAATATACTTACCTGCGTGCAAAAGAAAACAGTAATGACGTATGGCTTGCAGTTCCCTCCATGCCTGCAAAAGCAGGAGATACCTATTATTATGAAGGCGGCCTGCAGATGACAAAATTCGAAAGTAAGGAATTAAAAAAAGTGTTCGAATCAATCATCTTACTGGAAAAAATCAACACAGAGCCAAAAGCATCCGCTATTGCGGCTACAAATAATGTGAATACCTCAGCTTCTACAGCCGACAACTCCAATTCAACCACACCCGGCAACACCGGTACTTCTGCCACTTCTGAGCAATATACCAGAACAGCACCGGTTATTGAGAAAAAAGAAGTGAAAATTGAAGCAGCAAAAGGGGGGATAACCATTGCTCAGCTATTTTCCAAAAAAGATACCTATGCAGGAAAAACCGTAAAGATAAAGGGCCAGGTAACAAAATTCACACCTATGGTAATGAACAAAAACTGGATACACATCCAGGACGGCACAGACTTTAGCGGAAAATTCGACCTGACCATAACCACTGACGCCGATGCTAAAGTAGGCGATGTGGTAACAATGGAAGGAAAGATAGGCTTAAATAAAGACCTTGGTTATGGCTACTTCTTTGATGTGATTATGGAAGAAGCAGCTAAGAAATAACAGTACACTAATATCGGCAACATCAGATCGCCTTCGGGCGGTTTGTTGTTTTAGGGGGGAAGTTGATTCCGAACTCTAAGTACTCATTTGCCTATAAACCCCGGCCCTGAAGGGAGGTGTAACGTACTCCCTGGCCGCCATTGCGAGACGTCGCCTATTTTTCCCGCCCTGTATTTCCACGAGGAATAGTAGAGACAGCATGCATGCTGTCTCTACTACACAATCATGGCTAAGGGCAGCTTAGGTAATACCGTCGATATTACTTCGCTACCGCAATCAGTACTTTCTTATTCTTGATTTTTTCGTTCTTTATCAGGTGTATCGTATTGGTGGCCTTCGATTTCCTGATAGCGACAAATGAGAAAAAGTCCTTTACATCTATCAGGCCTATATCCTCTTTCTTCAGTTCACCCTTTTGAGCGAGGAACCCAACAATATCTACCTTATTTATTTTATCCTTTTTGCCCGCCGCAACAAATAGTGTGATCCATTTAGGCGCTTCCGGTATGGTTTGTTCTTCCGGCATGATGATTTGTTCCACTTCGGTATCTATATAGGCAGGCAAGGTCTCCTCAGGCGACAGTATGAGTATAGCTGTGCCTGTTGCGTCCATGCGCGCGGTGCGGCCGTTGCGGTGTATGAAGCTTTCTTCATTGAGCGGCAGGTGGTAATGTACTATATACCTGATATCGGGAATATCCAGTCCACGGGCCGCAAGATCGGTTGTGACGAGAAAGCTTACTGTACCATTCCTGAACTTGCATAAGGCGCTGTCGCGCTGTTGCTGCTCCATGCCACCGTGGTAAAACGTATTGATGATTCCCTTTTCTGAAAGATGCTTACTAGTCCTTTCCACCGATTCCCGGTGATTACAAAATACGATGGTGGGCCTGTTACCCAGGTAGCAGATGAGCTTAAACAAAGTTTCCAGCTTGTCGTTTTCGTCAGACAGTACCGTTTTAATAGCCAGCTTTTCGGCAGGTGCACTGTGTTCCGGCAAAAAATTCAACCGCACCGGGCCGTTCAACCCGATAAAAACAGGCATTTCCAAAGCTTCGGTAGCCGAAGTGAGTATCTTTTTATTCACATTAGGCAAAGAACTAATAATAAAGGACATCTCCTCTTCAAATCCTAATTCCAATGATTTATCAAATTCATCCAGTATAAGTGTGGTGATGGAATCAACAGTAATGTTCCCTCTGCGAATGTGGTCGCAAAGGCGTCCTGGTGTCCCTACAATAACGGCGGGTGGCTGCACAAGGTTGTTTTCTTCAGTTTCCCTGAGGTGTCCGCCATAGCAACTGGTTATTTTCAATCCTGTGACCATTGATCTGAATACATCTTCTATCTGCTGCGCCAATTCCCGCGAAGGTACAATGATGAGTACCTGTGTACTTTTATTATCCGTATCCAGCAATTCCAGCGTGGGCAGCAAAAACGCCAGCGTCTTGCCCGACCCTGTTGCAGATAGCAGTATTACTTCATTATGTTGTCCGATAGCCTCAATGGCAGCTACCTGCATCTCATTGAGTTCCTTAATCTTTAACCCGGAAAGAATTTTTTCTGTAGAAAATTTCGACTGTTGCATTCCGGCAAAAGTACGGAAGTTTGAAAGGATGGGGATTATAGCTCAATAGGCATCACAATTCTGTATACTCCCACGCGCTCTTATAAGCATCGTTAGCCTCGGCATAAGCAATAAAATCAGCATAGAAGGGCAAGCGGGAAAGCGTGGCGCTATCACCTACTATTACCAGCTTTTTGCGTGCGCGGGTCATGGCCACATTCATGCGGCGTATGTCGGAGAGGAAGCCTATGATGCCGTTGGCGTTGCTGCGCGTCATGCTTATGTACACCACATCGCGCTCCTGACCCTGGAAGCTGTCTATGGTATTCACAGCTATTTTGCTGCCATATACCTGCAATTCAGGCGAATGCAGCAATTGATCTTTCAGTACATATATCTGCTCTCTATAGGGAGAGATGACAGCAATGGAAGGGAAATTACCCGGTTTGTAATGCGTACCCAGTTCGGCAACCAGTTGTGTGAGATGTTTGAATAACAGTGCTGCCTCTTCTGGATTGGAAATACTAGTATTCTCATTCTTTTCCTCAAATCCGCATCCGGCAGTATCTACAAATGCGAGCGCTACATCAGCCGGGTGCAGCAGGTGTTTTGCCACCGACTCATGCGCCATCAGTTTATCACCATAGAATACCTTCGAGGAATAACCCATGATCAGCTCATTCATCCGGTACTGCACCTCCAGTTGCACAACAGTTTCCGGATGCAGTTTGATACACTTTTCGAACAAGGTAATATTCAGCCCTTTCTTCGCAGCTTCATCCGATTTGATAGTTGGCGGCAACTGGCAATGGTCGCCGGCAAGTATTACTTTCTTAGCTTTTAGTATTGGAATCCAGCAGGCGGGTTCCAGCGCCTGGCCTGCTTCGTCTATTACTACTGTATCATATTTCAGCCCCCGGACCGTATAGTGGTTTGCGCCTACGGGTGTAGCAGCTATTACCTGTGCTTTAGCAACCACATCGTTAATAATATATTGTTCCAGCTTGTCCACATCCTTCATTATTTTGTAGGCCTCATCAAACAAAGCCTTGCGCTGCTCCCGCTCAGCCCGGCCAAAACTCCGTTTATACTTGTGGGCCATGTCTTTAAAGTCAGATGCCTGTTTCTTTAACCGCTTGATGTCCTTCGTGGAGCTGTGTTTCGACATCTTGTCGTCCAGTGTCAATGCCATCAACCGCTCGGAAACGCGCGCAGGGTTACCTACCCTCAGCACATTCAATCCTTCTTCCGACAGCTTCTCGCTCAGCAGATCAACGGCTGTATTGCTGGGCGCGACCACCAGTATTTTTCTATCCTTATCCTTTAGCAATGTCTTTATAGCCTGCACCAGTGTGGTAGTCTTGCCCGTGCCGGGCGGACCATGCACCACCGCCAGATCATTTGCCTGCACAATTTTATTTACAGCCAGTTGCTGCACAGCGTTTAAACGCGGATTTGTATAAACAGGGATTGTGGTATCAAAAGTGGGAGCAGTGTTGCCGGTAAGTACTTGTATTAATCGGCCTTCCTCACGTTTCTCACTCAGCGTCATTGCCAGCTTCAACGCATTCTGCATTTCGTCGTAGCTGTTGTCGTCAAACAGCAGGTCTATGCCCAGCTTGCCGTTGCTGGCCCAGTCGGGTAGTTCATCGGTGCGCAGCGATATCTTCAGCCTGTTGCCGCCTACAAATGTGATAGTGCCCGCCACATGATCGCTATCCGGATTGTGATTAGAGAACAAATTTGCCGATACTCCAAATCGCAATTGATGGACAACATCAGTGTTGGTCGTTCGCTCCACCTCTACAGTAATATACTCCGCCTTGCTCAGCTCTGTACCCCTTATAGCCACAGGATACCACGTAAGGCCATTAGCCCTGCGCGTGGTAACAGATGCCGACTGCGTCAATTCCCTGTATTGGCGCATATCTTCGTCGCGCTCTATCTTAAGTAATTCAAGAAGTTTTTTGAAATAGTCCATTATTGATAAACACGGAAACGTTTGGCAACCGGTGCAGCATTGTTTTGAAGCGGCGGGCAAAATTAAGTTTAATTCAGCATGGGTGAGGAGAAAATTGGTTTGGAGTGTTTGAGCTGTAACACCTGTACAGTGTTAATACTGTTACAAAATATCCACTGTATCAAGTTTCATCATTTATGTTTGCAAACTTAAATTCCTTTTTCAGTATATTTTTATTTTGTCAGCGGCCATAGGAAAACCACAAAGCGTTTTGTTGAATATCCGAATATGTACGCTATCGTTTATCAATAATATTGTGTCCAAGACAGTCTTGTATTTACCCCATAATACTCCATCATACGTATTTTCATTTATTTTACGAGAGAGATGGAAGTCCCCGTTTTCGACTAAGTTTCCATTTTCAACAAGCAGCATTAATTCATAATTTTTGTCTGAAACCGAAAACCGGTATAGTCTTACATGGTCGGAATAACTTTTGTCAGCGGCTCTGTCAAAAAAGGCGACAAAAATTAACGGTGCAACAATTGTATTAATTATAAAGACTAGCGAAATATTTTTCGAACGGAAAAGAAAAAAAATGCCGGCAAGTACTAAGTTAATAATTACAAGTAGCGGCACCAGATAGATGAGATAAATGGATACGCTGGCGTCGGGGTTTATATAACTTACCCAGAATGAACTTATAATAGTGTCGACCAAGAAGACACACAGGAGAATTATAATGACTGACTTAACCTTACTTGACGATCTTTCCATAAAACAAATCTCAATATAATCAATTTTTTTCAACGGCCCTGCCAATGACAAGTTTTCCACGCCGTCGTTGGAGTCTCACCAACGAACAACGGCGGAACATCAATGTCCTATAACACCATTTGCCTGTACAGGTGCTCCAGCATTTCACCTGCATTATCGCATAATCCCGGATGCACTTTTGAGGATTGAACTACCGTACTCCGGGTCGCAGTCAGCCAGCGAAAACGATCGGCTATAGGCAACTTTGCTATTGACCCACCTTCTGTACTGCCTGCACTTATCCTTTCAAACGCCTGCAGGTAGGTTTCTATTTCAGCAATATCCAACTTTTCAGAAAAGGCGGCCAGCCTTTGTTTATCCAATGAGTACTTAACCTGTAAGAATTTCGGCTTAGCACAATACAACACAACCCCCACGTTCAGGAATTCTTCCCGTTCTACCTGCGGTACAATGCGAATTATTGCATACTCAAATAAGTGTTGCTCTGGCATCGTTTGCTGCTTTTACAAAGATTTCTGAATTGGCGATCCGTGAAGTTAAGAATTGTATGTAAGCCTGTTTATGTTCCTGTGATGAAGCAAATGGTGCATCTCCTTCCAGCCATACTTCCGGCAATAAGTTCACAATTGCATGAATCACTTCATCTGTAAGTACCTTCCGTATCTCTTTATCCACGGCTTCCAGTTCTGCAGCCCATGGCAGCAGAACATGATCTTTAGCCTGTGCAAAGGGCTGCACCGCTTTCTCCATCCAATTTTGCCAGGAATGATGAAAGTACAATGCAGCACCATGGTCTATGAGCCAAAGCTCCTTATACCACAGCAGCATGTTCGTGTTCCGGCAGGTACGATCCACATTCAGCAGCAGGCAATCCAGCCACACGATAGTTGACGCTAGTTTTGCATCAACGAATGTAACTGTGGGATCGAATGTGATTGACCCTGAAAGGTAATGCAGCGCAAGGTTAAGTCCCACGCTTGCTTTGAGCAAATCCTGTATCTCTTCATCAGGCTCAGTGCGTCCAAAAGCAGTATCGAGGTTAGCAAAAACTATCTCGGGTACCTTTAAACCAATCGCTCTCGCTATTTCCCCTCCTATCAGTTCGGCTATCAACGCCTTTCTACCTTGACCGGCACCCCTGAATTTAAGGACATAAAGGAACTGGTCATCCGCTTCCGCAATAGCGGGCATAGAGCCTCCTTCGCGCAGTGGCGTCACATACCGGGTCACATTTACAGTTCTTATCTCACGCATCGGTATCCATAAAGTATAATCGGGGGCAAATTAATACAAAAACAGTTGGGGGACGGCTAATTCCTAATTTGTGGTACAATTTTAAAGCAAACGCAACACGCCGTTGTTGGTGTCCTCACCAACAACGGCGTGGCGAACGTGCCTGCGCGGTCCGTCAATGCCCTATCAGCAAAGCTTCCTGTTCAAGGCCTTTTTTGTGTTTGTGTATCTTAGAAATAAGCTCTTTCACAGCAGACTCGTCAATTAGGTTATCATTCAGGTGCTGGCCGTCGTACAATTTCCTGTTACCGTGCTTTTCAAAAAGTACTTCAATGCCATCGGGAATAAGAAATGATGCTCTTTCGCCTAAGTGCTTTTTGTACTCCTGCATGTAAATATTGATGCCCGCAAAGTCAAAATCACCAAAGTGCAAATATCGGTTTGGCATTAGCTGCAGCCACTTCATTACATCCTTGCTTTGCTCCTGCGGATAACGGCAGATAAAAAGCGGTTTCATCTCATTGAATAAATCACTAACCCGGCTGATGTGGGTAAACAATTCCGCATTCTCAACGCCAACAATAACCACATCATGCGCCGGGATAAACTGCTCGTAATTACTCACGAACTGGAAAGTGCCTTCATCAGGATGAACAAGAAACGGTTGCCCGTTTAGTGTACACTCAATGGGCAGATAACTGTTTATAAGGAAACCTTTAAATGTTCGTCTGGATACTGATTTGGAATTACTGCTGACCTCTATAATATCCGCACGCAGAGCGTCAGCATTTTTTAAAGTAAGTATATAATCCTTCAGGTCGGTAATGCCGCACTTATTAAACAGGTAATTGTGAAGTGCCGTTGCATTACTTAGAACCAATGTGCTTTTGGTACGACCGGATCTGACATCCGTAATGATTCCTTCCTGTACAAGCTCCGTAACGATCGGATGCTTCAGCTTACTCGCCTGCATCTGCCCTTCCTCAATGAGCAGCTGCAGTTTATCGGCTAAAGAAAGCGGCATCATCATACTTCAACTCCTTTTTTTATCAGTCGTTTTACCGTGGTCACGTGCTTGGCGTCTTTCGACAGCAGGTAGGTATAACGGTAATCGGTAGCATTATAAGACGTGGGCGAACTATTGATCAACAATATGTTCCTGTCGTTGGCAAATTTAAGAATTCCCTTTACATTGTTCGGGTGCAGCTTGCCTATCTCATCCATCATACAATGCAGCCTGAATTCCTTAAAGCGCTTGGAAGCGCTGTCCTTGAATACATTCAGCAACATAATGTTGATCATTGCCTTCACAAGTATATCGGTACCTTCAGAGCCCACATTGGTGAGTTTTTCCACCCAACCGCTGTCATTCTCATTCTCCACTATCCTGAACTGAAGTTCGAATGAATCAGGCAGGCCTATCTCTTTTTCTTTTCGCGCATTGATCTCTTTGGCAAATTCCTTCAGCAGCGATATTGCCTTCCTGTTCTTCGCCTCATTGTCACCTGTTGAGAAAAGATCTACCACACCCAGCCCCATGCTATTCTGGTCATTAAATTGCTTGATGGCCTGCAGCAGCGATACTATGTTATTCTTGCTTTCAGATAGCTGCAGCCTTATGCTCCTGATAACACCGGCAAAATTCCGTTCTTCAAAATCACGGTTAATTTCAGTGATCACTTTCTGTATCTCTCCACCCTTTGATGTAAGTTCTGTTGTCTCCTTCCCTATCTGGCGGATGAGTGTTGCAAAGCGTTCGTTCACACGCTTTTCATATTGCAGTATCTTATCCTCTTCCAGGAATTCATACAGCATCTCCGCAAATTCGATGAATTCATTTCTCTCAGAGAGGTTTGTTTTGAAATTAAACACATTCTGCGAAGAGAAGTTACCCAGGAATTTGTTGATTGCCGCCTGCAGGTCGTTGTAACGCTCCAGTATGGTGTATATCTTGCCATTCAGCGCTTCAATGAGCGTTTTCAGGCCAGGGCCGTTTTCAATGGTCTCGGCTTTCTGCCCTTCAAATTCAGCAATCTGCCGGTAATGGTCAGTTTGCTTAAAGCTTTCAAATATGCTCAGACCTTCATTCAATGTCGCCAGACGCGAATTCAACTCTTCAGTCGCTTCCGTCAGCAGTTCTATTTCCTGGTTTATCTTTTGCTTCTGCAGGCTATATTTTTCCTGCTCATTTTCCAACTGGTTTTCCTTCAGGCGCTTATCTGTTTTATATGCATCCACATGATCCAGCAGTTCCCGCTTATCTTTATTATAGTCCGATACTTTTGAGCTGTTTTCATTTATATAATCCAGTTCCCTTTGAATCGCCCCTAGCGCCTTATCAATCTCTGCCAGGCGAAGCACATCGGCGCCCTCGCTCCTCAGGTCAGTTGTTTGTTGTAGTATTATTTCTTCAACGCGTTCATGCGTTTCCTGCTTTCTTTTTTGTAGTTCTTCCTCAAGGGTGGCGGCAGCTTCTTTTATCCTTTGATCCTCCGCCTTTATCTTCCTGTTTTGTTCTTTTTCTTTATTCTCCAGTTGCTTTTGAATACCGGCTTCGATATCCGATAAATTCTTCTCTTCTTTGATCAGCTCTTCCGATGCCGCTTCTATCTCATGCGTTATCTGCACCAGGAATTTCTCTTTCTCCTCGGCAGCTTTCCTTACCAGGTCAGCATGCTTCACTTCATTCACCTGCAGTTGGCCTTTGTAGCGTTGCAGTTCATATTCCATCTGCCGGCGCGTATTGTTCAGGTCTTTAATTTTTACCTGGAATCTCGATTTCAGTTTCCCGGCTTCAGCATCTCTTTCTGCTATCAGTTTTGCAATGCTGGCTTTGTTTGCCTCTGCCTTTTGCAGCCATTCCGCTTTTTCCTGTTCATAGTCGGCTACGGTTTTTACCTTTCTCGTTATCTCTTCCAGGTCCAGTTTCAGGCCATAAACGGTCTCGCTGTCGCCTCGCAAAAACTGCGGCGACAACCCGGATTGGAACAACACCTGGTCCTCATCCAGCACCTTCCCTATATTATTCTCCCAGCCCGGCACATATTCACTCAGCCAGCCATAAAGTGAATCTTTGTTCTTCTGCAGTTTGTCATCAATAGAAGCAATTGCACTGCTGAATTGCTTGTTATCGTCCCACATCTTCTCCACCTTTCGGTCATAGCCGGCAGTTGCTTTTTCCTGTTCCAGCTCCCATTGTGTCTGCAACGTTTCCGCCTGCTTCCTATGGTCGGATATATCTATTTCGGCACTTTTCAGTTTCTGGTGCAGCGCACTTATATCAGCTTTTACCAGCTCAATATCCTGCTCAAAGTACCGCTCCATCTGACCCTTCTGCTTTTTAAGCTTCAGGTCGTGTATGTTGTCTTTCTTCTGGGCTGTTGCATTTCGTGCCACCTCTATCGCATCCTGGTGTTGCTTTCTTATTTCTGCAAACGCCTTATAATATTGTTCGTTGGTCTCGCTTTTGAATTGCAGGAATTCCTCACGTAGTTTATTCTTACGCGACACATGCGCATTTTCAAACCCCGCAAACCCATTCTGCAGTTGCTGTATCAACGCCTGATACCGGCTGTTGATCTCGGTAAACTTCGCATTTAGCAACACCTTTTCAGCCAGCAGTCTTTCCCGTTCTTCGTCGTTATTATCTTTCTTCTCTACACGCTGGATGATGGATGCTATGTTGATGCCTTCGTAGTATTCACCCTTTGTCTTCGCACGTTTCAAATCGTTATCCAGGATGTTGATCAGCTTTTGAACTTCATCCCTCTTTACCTGGAATTTCCCTTTGAGGTCGTCCGACTTCAATTGCGCTGCCTGCCGCTGTTTCTGGTGTTGCTCCAGTTTCCGCTCTGCCTGTGGCAGCTCCTTTAGGGTTGCTTCGAAGGATCGGAACAATTGAATGGCAGTTTCCTGTTTTTCCCTGTTCAGAGATTGAATAGCGGCATGAATGCGTGCTATATTCTCCGCCATCTTCCGCACCGGAATTTCCCCCGATTTATTCACCTCAGTCCATTTGTTGATGTCGGCCAGCTCGGTGTCAAAGTTCTTCAGGTGCAGTGCATACTTGTCCAGCTCTATCTTCACATCCTCTTCATTCAGCGACATGATGATCGTCTGCTTTATGAACTCCGCATCCAGCTTCGAATTCAGGAATACATTCTGTATGGTACGTGGCAGGTTCTGGTACTGACGGCTTTCTATGAGCGAATATTTCCTGAACTCTTTTTCTATACCGGCATTGTTACCATATAATATGTCGCGGTACTCTTCGTAGCGGTCTATCTTTCTTGTGTAGCTTATTTTCTTGCCAAAACCTTCCCGTATGGCATCCCAGCTTTTCACTTTGCCATTTTCAACAAAGTAGTCCAGGTTGTATTCACTGTTTATAAAACGGAAGCACGCCCTGCCCTGCGATTTGAAAGCCATGATACAATAAGGCCCGGTCTCTCTTACTACCTCATATATAATATAAGAATCCCCGCCCGGAAAATAATATTCATCAAAAGTCTTTTTACCTTTTTCAATCCCCAGCTTCAGTTTATCGGCATTGTAAAAGAAAAGTATGGCGCGCAGCAACGTACTCTTACCCACACCCTGCGTGCCTATAAAGTGCACATTCCCGTCTATAGCTATTTCGGCGTATTTAACGTTGGCGCTGTTTATAAAAAATATTCTGTTTAAGTATCTCATTTTTGTGCCGATTCCGCGATATTAATTGAGAGCACCAGGCGCTCCATGTAATGAAATGATGACAGGGTTTTGTAACTATTGGTAATTTCATTTTCCAGCTCTATGAAGTTATCCCTCCGCAGCTGGTCCAGCACCTTGTCCAGAATTTCTGCATGCTTTTCCTTTCCGGATGCGTATTTTTTCAGTCCCTCCAGTTTGTTCTTCAGATCCACGTCCACCGACAGTTTTATCAGAATATCAGATGGGGTAAAGCGATAACCTGCACCAAAAGACTGGTCCACGGTCTTAAAGAAGTCTAGTATGTCAATCCATTTGAAAGCAGCCTCCAGCTTACGCTCCAGATCGGTTTTGTTTTCCACCCTGGTAAACATATAGTACTCATCCCCTTTCTCCAGTATCAGGTTTATGTTGCTGAAGTACTCGAGCAGGTCTTCAAAATTCTCATCAATAATATTGTACAGTTTCCGGATGCTGTCTTTACTGCTGTTGGAGCAGATAAACTGCCCCTTACTCAGTATCTCAAATATGTCGGATGTATGTTTAGGTACTGGCATTTTTTTTATTTTGGATAAACCATTGCGAATTCTACATCATCCTTTCTGTTGTAGCTATCCGTGATCTTAAATAATACATCAAACTGCGATATCATCTGGCAATAAATGGTCACGCACTCATCAAAAGTAGCCTCCTTGCCGAAATCATAATTGCAAATGAAATTAAAGAGGTCATTTCCTCCTGCAAGAAATCCGTTCTTCACTTCATCCAGGTTTATCTGTATCTCTTCCTGTATCTGCGTTTCCAGGTACTCATCAGATATTCCACCCAGCAGCGGCATGCTTGATTTCACATTGGTCTTAATTCGCTTCGCTACTTTCTGTATCACCTCGCGTGCATCTTCCTGTGTCTGCAATTGGTCCAACGAAACGCTGAGCGGATAGACAGGGTTGGGCTCAAAAATTACAGCAGTATTATTTTCCAGTAGTTCCCTGATATCTGTCTTACTCCTCAGCTCAAACTGGTCCTTCAGGTATTTCAGCTGCCTCAGTTTTTCTATTACACCGCTCTGGTGTTTTATCCGGTTCAGGTATTCTATTATCTGCTTCTGAATGTCTATCAGGTTATGCCTGCACTCATTCAGTTGCAGTTTCAGCAATATAATGATCCTGTTCAGTTCTTCATCCGACGCTACCTTGAAAAATGTCATCTCCTCCTCGCCCGATACCAGGTGGTCTGTCTGGTTAATGAGCACATAGATGGTGTTGCGCTTCTCGTCCAGGTGCTCCAGCTTTGTTTTTTTTACCTTGTAGTTAGGCTCATTCTTAAAGGTATTGTCTATGTTCCTGTTCAGGTCCACCACATTGCGCAGGGCTATCACCCCAATTTTGCGCATCGCGTGCTTTATCTGCCGCAGGTACCCATACTTCCTCGATTCGTTGTTCTCCTGCAGGTAGTAAACGATGTTTTGCTTAATGTTGAGAATATGCTCGTTGATGTACGAAACATTGATCTCTTCATTCACCTCCATCACCTGCTCAAAGAACTGCAGGAACAAGTCATCGAGCTCCAGGTTGTTGCCGTTCTGCCGCACAACGGCATGGTCTATCAGCGAAGTGATCTTATCCGCGTCAAAGTCCACCAGTTCCAGCGCATAGTCATAATTGAAAGAAAGGAGTTTCCTTTTTTCAAATAGTTCACTAAGCAGTTTCTGCTCACGGCTTAGTGTAGCTAATAATTGCTGAATGGATGAAAAGGTTTTCATAATTCGGAGCGCAAATATAAGGGAATACCCATGCCCTCAAACACCAGTTACGGAATGATAAAAAAATTGATATTCAACAGGTTCAATTCAGGTTACAGACGGTATTTATTACCAAGTTTTTGAATATTTATTGATTTAAATATTATTGTTTCTCGTTCCGATATTCGATTATTTTCACCAAAGCCCACGGTTTCAAATGTAGGAATTTATGCCTTTACTTACGTAATGGTTTTAACCGTTTCCCACTCGCGTGATGTAAACCGTTGAGACGGTTGAATCCGCCATTTTCTGTTTCCTCATTGCTGAACCGTGGGTTATGGTTTAGGGCATATCTTCCAACACTGAGAGCTCAGGCAATGCCGTTTAAAACACCTATATCCAGCCAAAACTCACTTTTTTATACCACTTTTAGCTGATTATAAATTCCTATAATCAGCCAAAACTCACTTTTTTATACCACTTTTGGCTGATTATAATTTCCTATACCCAGCCATAACACACTTTTTTTAGTACTTTTGGCTGATTATAAAATAACCTTCAATGGAAAGCATAGTTGGAAGGAAGGATGAGATCAGAATATTAACTGATGCATTGCATTCGCCCGAAGCCGAGCTGGTAGCCATGTACGGCAGAAGACGTGTAGGCAAAACCTTTCTTATACGCTCGGTTTATGCAGAGCATATGCTTTTTGAATTTTCAGGTATCCATGAGGCTGACCAGGAAGGACAACTACTGAATTTCAGCCTGGCGCTGATGAAAGCATCTGGAAGCGTCATACAGCCCGCAACACCTGGTGGCTGGATAGAGGCTTTTCACATACTTCAAGGCTACCTGAGTACAAAACTCAGCCATCGGAAGTCAGTAATTTTTTTTGATGAATTTCCCTGGATAAATACGCCCAGGTCAGGGTTTGTAGAAGCCTTCGGACATTTTTGGAATATGTGGGCTTCCCGGCAGAAAAACCTGGTGGTGGTTATTTGCGGGTCGGCGGCAGCCTGGATGATCCGGAATATAGTAAAAAACAGGGGCGGGCTGCACAACCGGATCAGTAAAAGAATAAGGTTGATGCCTTTTACGATCGGGGAAACCGAAGACTACCTCCTCAACAGAAAAGTGGTGCTTGACCAATACCAGGTTACGCAGCTTTACATGGCATTGGGCGGCATTCCGCAATATTTAAAGGATGTAAAACCCGGCCAAAGCGCCGCGCAGATCATTGATAATTTATGTTTTGCGAAAGACGGCCTGCTCAAGGGAGAATTTAATACGCTCTACAGCTCATTATTCGATAAGCCTGAGAACCATATTGCAGTGATACGCGCATTATCAGCCAGGGGAAAAGGACTGACACGCACTGAGATCATCAAAAATTGCAAACTCTCATCGGGGGGAACAACAACGAAATTGCTGGACGAACTCGTTGAATCCGGCTTTATAACACCTTACATACCATTTGATAAAAATACAAAGGATACTATTTATAGACTTTCGGACGAATATTCGCTTTTCTATTTAAAATTCATGGCTAAGGCAAAAGGACAGGGAAAAGGCACCTGGCAAAGTATTTCGGAAACCGCATCCTGGAAAAGCTGGAGTGGCGTCGCCTTTGAAAGTATTTGCCTCAAGCATGTGACACAGATAAAGAAGGCACTCGGCATAGCAGGGGTATTGACAGTGGAATCGGCATGGCGGTATGTGGCCGGCAATGAGGGGCAGGGTGTTCAGATTGACCTTGTGATAGACAGAACAGACCGATGTATCAACCTTTGCGAGATAAAATTTGCACCGGCTGAGTTCACTATTGATAAAACCTATGCGGCAAACCTTCGGCAGAAACTGGAAATATTCAGAGAAAGAACAAAACCCAGGAAAGCGCTGTTTTTAACTATGATCACTACTTATGGGGTCAGGAAAACTGATAGTTATCCGGGGCTCATTCAAAGCGAGGTGACCATGCAGGCATTGTTTGAAAAATAAGCGACAGCTTCGGTTAGTGGTGTTCTTTCTCAATCATTCAACGGATGTTCTGTAATTTCAACCCCGGTTTATCTGCCCTGATGAAAAAAATAATTTTCATATTGCCTTGCATCCTGCTCCTCAGTGCAGCCATCTACTATTTTTACCCCGAAAAAAAATTGCCGGAGAACTCAGTCATAGAAAAGATAGTTGTGACCAAAAGCGAACGAAAATTAGCCGTCTATTCACACGGCGTTCTTCTGAAAACCTACAAGGTATCCCTTGGCCGCCACCCTATTGGTCCTAAAGAATTCGAAGGTGACAGGAAAACACCTGAGGGCCAGTATACTATCTACCAAAATAACCCCCAAAGTACCTGTTATAAAAATCTCGGAATTTCTTATCCCAATGCCGATGATCTGGAGCGATGCAGGAAAACAGGCCAGCGACCAGGGGGCGATATCAAAATACATGGTATGCTGAACGGGCAGGACTATTGGGGCAAATTCCACCGGTTTGTTGACTGGACAGCGGGCTGCATCGCTGTTACCAACGAAGAAATGGATGAACTTTATGAGCACACTCCAGTGGGCACTCCAATAGAAATTAACCCATAAACACAACAATATACAGTCGCTTTTTACGTTAATTTAAAAGCGCATTACCGAACCAAATAATTTCTTATGAAAAAAACATACACGCTAATAACTGCAAGTTTAATAAGCATCACATTTTTTTGCCTTTTGGTTACATCTGCCTGCAAACGGGACAAATACAATACACCGGTTATTCAAATTAACGCCGGCATGATGGCTGATTTTGGATACAAGACCGGCACCTACTGGATTTACCGCGACTCGGTGAGCGGCGAAATTGACAGTGCCTGGGTCTCAGATGCGAACGTCTATACGGACCAACCGGGTTGCCTTCTGTCTAATCAAATGCCCCGGTTCCAGGAAATGGCTATGACGGTTACCGTTAGCCATATCGACCCTGTGGTTGCTGAAAAGTGGTACTTTCATATGGAGGATTCCACTTTTACAATTAGTCTCAGCAACAACCGCGATAGTGTTGAGTCCAGGCTGGCGCTTACATTGTTCCATTATCCGCTGGCCAAGGGCGATGCCTCCTACTTCGCAGGTTGCGTTGGCGGCGGTTCACGCGGTTTTACCGATATCATTCCCGAAGTGTCAGTGGGCAACCAGGTCTATTCAAATGCTGCACGGTCCACACATACTTTGAACGACAGTATCGGAAATTATTACTACAACGACCTTTTTTACGTCAACGAAAATGCCGGAATAGTAAAGCTTGTATTCAACCATCCCCATAGTTCCGTGCATCGCGTGCTGGAACTCCAACGCTGCAAAATTGTGAAGTAGGTATACTAAGTTGCAGTTTGGTTGCTACCTTTGCAATGATGTCATGAAAGATTTTATTTACAAATTATTTTTCGGAAAACCAGAGTATAACAAACCGATCAGGGATTCAGCTTACATGTCCCACCGGAAGAATTTCCTCAGGATTTGGAATAATGAACGTCATCATGATATTGGTTTTGAAAAAATACTCCGTTTATTTCTTGTTGCCATTCAGTTTATTTTCCCCGGCATCCATGTCAGGAATTTTTTTGGAAAGTTTGGCATAATTAAACGGAATGTTGCCATTGAATTTTATGTTTTCCTTAAAACCTGTCTCCCCGTATTTTTTTTGTACTCCGGATTATATCATTACAAGATCACCGTTATCATTTCATCCTATTTACTATTTGAAACCATTTGCTACGTCTCATCCCTCATCTTTGTTGCCGATATGTTTGTAAAGCCAAGGTCTTACCGCAGAAACATTCTTATGCTGTTTCTTAATTACATAGAAATATCTCTGTGCTTTGCAGTAGTGTATGCCGGGCTGCATTTGCTGGGCGACCAGCCAAAGTCAACTTTCGATTATATTTATTTTAGTGTGGTAACATCTACAACCATAGGCTATGGTGATTTTCACCCGGTAGGCGAGTTTGGTAAAATAATGGTTTGTATTCAGGCCATAATGGTAGTTGTCTTTATCGTGCTGTTCCTCAACTTTTTCGGGTCAAAAGTTGAAACGCTGGTACATGATGAGGAGTAAATATCAGAATCCTGTTTCTGTTTTATTCGGAAATATATAATATTTTATACTTACCTCAGAAATGAATAATCTTTTTGTGGTTATTAGTATACTTAAACAATAATGATTATTTTGCGATGCTGTAAGTAAAATTAATCAGAGTATTTATTACTTTTACTCCGAAGAAATAATTTTTTATGATAAAAAATATGCTCAAAAAGATGCTACTCGTATGCCTGTTGGTTTTACCGGTAGGTGCATTTGCTCAAATTCTGACTGAAAACCATGTGCCTGATAATTCAAGGCCTATCAACAGGTATGAGCTACTCGACAAAACATGGTATTTCGTTGCAATGAAATGCCCTGATAAGATCGGGTCTGAAACACACCAGATCCACTATTTTATGACCTTAAGGCTCAATTATAGCAACGTCAATAATATCAATTATGGCACATATGTGAAAGTTAACAAGGATATGAGCGATAATCCCAGGGAAACCGGCACTTATGCGCTTACTACTGACGAGAATGGGAATGTGGTACTTACCCTGAAGAGAAACAAAACCCATACTACAGCAAAGTATGTTATCCCTATGGTTGAAGCCAACCACCTCACACTTATCAGAACAGATGAAGGCGATAAATGCAATATTTCCTATGCAATAGCTCCTTAATCATTGGAAAATAATATTTACGCCCTGCAATTTTTGCGGGGCTTTTTTTATTGCCGGTATTACAGTTGGATTCTTAGCACTCCTCATCATCACAGGGTATCTCCGCCGACTCCAGCTCTAATGTCGCATGATGTATATTGTTGTGGAGCAATTCATGCTTTATATTTTGTACCAGTTTCATTTTTTCATCAAAACTTAGTTGTTCACTGAGCACCAGGTGTGCCGTCAGCGCGTTTTCAGTTGTGCTCATAGACCAGATATGCATATGATGAAAACTTTCAACGCCGGTTATCTTCAATATGATTTTTTCAATTTTTTCCCTGTCTATATTGGCAGGTACTGCATCCATCGTCATACGAAGGCTTGCCGTAAGCAACGACCATGTACCTAATAAAATAATTAAAAGCACAATGATGCTCACAGCGCCATCCAGCCAAAACCAATTGGTAAACCGGATAATCACACCTGCAACTACAACCCCAAGTGAAACCAAGGCATCGGTAAGCAGGTGAAGATATGCACCCTTCGTATTCAGATCGTGGTCTTTATTCCTGAAGAAAAGAAATGCAGACGCCAGGTTGATAACTATGCCAATACCTGCTACAATGGCCACTACTCCGCCCTCTACGGGTCTCGGATGGAAAAGCCTGTTCAGAGATTCATAGCCCAGCACACCTATTGTAATGAATAAAACTACAGCATTTATAAGGGCAGCCAGTATGGTTGTTTTCTTGTAGCCATAGGTAAATGACTGTGTAGGTTTCACCCGCGCCAGCCTGAAGGCCATTAAGGATAATGCCAGGCTGGCCACGTCACTCAGGTTGTGGCCTGCATCCGACAACAAAGCCATCGAGTTGGTCATAAACCCCGCAACGGCCTGCACAATAACATATACACTATTGAGCGCTATGCCTGCAATAAATGCACTGTTAGCCACATCACCCGGATGTACATGATGGTGATGGTGCCCTGCGTGACTATGTTCATGACCATGGTCGTGGTGGTGCATTTCTTAATCGCTATTTTGACCGCAAGCTACATAATATTTCAGGCGACCGTATTTAACAGCTTGATTCCGGTTTATATTAATTGCTATTATAAATAAATTGCTGATAATGTCGTTTATTAACAATATTTTGGTTTATTTGTTGTGAAACAGTTGTTAATGAAAAAAATCAGCTAAATTTAAGCCATTCTCTTATGAAGGTTTATGGATATCTTTCAAGGAGTGTTGTAGCCAAAAGGAAATATGCCTTAAAATTTTTCCTGGCCGTGCTGCCACTTATTTCTATTGCCCTGGCAGGGCCGCTTATAATTATATCAATTAGTAAAGACCATTCAGGGAAACCATTAGTGTACGCTTGTATCATTATTACTGCATTAACTATTCTTTCTGCATTCCTGATGTTGAAAATTTTCAACAGCCTTTTGGCGCCGCTAAATCTGGGGAAACAGGCTTTAGATGACTATATCCTTAATGGTATAATTCCAGACCTGCCTGTACAATATGAAGATGAGGCGGGCGTGTTGCTCAAAAATATTCAATCAACTATAAAACAATTGAATGACCTGATTGTTGAAAAGAGCGATATGATAGATCTTTTATCCCATGACCTGAGAAGCCCTGTCAGCAGGATATTAAGCCTGAGCAGCCTTATTAAAGAAGATCCGGAAACAGATAAAGAAATCTATGTGGATTATATCAATAATGAATGCCGGAGTCTGCTGAGTATGCTTGAAAATCTGTTACTCACGCTAAAAGAGGATAGCCAGGAATTCAGATTGGAAAAAGTAAACCTGAAAAAACTAATTTCAGACACCCTGAAGTTTTACAACTTCGCAATTTCAGAAAAAGATTTAAAAATAAATGTCACTATAGACGATACGATCTGCATACATGTTCAGCGGCAATTATTTACCCAGGCTGTGCGTAACCTGCTGGGCAATGCTATTAAATTCTCCCCCGATGGCAAATCCATCTTTATTGAAGGAAAAAAGAATCTTGATAAAGTATCCTTTTCCATCCGGGATGAGGGAATGGGGTTTAAGCTGCTCGATATCCAAAAATTATTTGATCGCTTTACTTCAGCCGGCAAAAGAGGAACACATGGTGAGACTTCAACCGGTTTAGGCCTGTACCTGAGTAAGAAAATAATAGAAAAACATGGCGGAACATTAATTGCCCAAAGCGAAGGTTTGAATAAAGGCGCTTCGTTTACCATTACGCTTTATGCACTTATAACCAGTAAACCACAAGGGAAACTAAATAACAGGCCCGAAATCAAAAAAATCGTGGTATTCCACCGCAGATAGGCGAATTTTCACATTGCCGGTCTTTTCTGTTTACAATTGCAATTAAGCTGCCTTGCAGCAACTAAAATTGATTTTTTTAAACGACACCTTTGCGGCCTTTATTTAGGGCCTGCTGGTTAAGTCACGTTAATTTTTGCATATAAGTATAATATATATAAATTCGTTTTACTAGATAAAAAGGCACTTGCCCGGCCAATTTGAC
>CAIMDZ010000065.1 GCA_903839875.1 uncultured Bacteroidota bacterium | reverse complement strand
GAGGGTTTGCACCCACAACAAATATTTCAGCACATTGGATGAATTGCTTTGTGTCATAAAGAAACAAATGGAAATTTGGAAAAAGCCTAACGATGAACTAAGAAAATTATGCTGCATTATTTAAGACGCTGTGTATAGAAACATAATTCACCGTTAAATGTACCCAGCCACAAACGGCCTTGCCGGTCTTCCTGGAAGAAAAATATCTCATTATCCGGCATTTCATTAAAAGTAGAAAATACTTCAAATTTTATGCCGTTAAACCTGGCTATGCCCTTGTCTGTGGCTACCCAGATATACCCTTTACTATCCCTGTAAACACTATAAACAATATTACTGGGTAACCCTTCCTCAACAGTAAAATGCATCATTGGGTAATCCTGCCCAAAAGAAAAAAAAGCTGAGAGCAAAAAGTAACCGCTAATAATAAATAGCAACAATGATCTATTCATTGTAAAAATCATTCCTTTTTAAGAAATCCAGCAAAGGTGTATACCGTCTCCTGCTTACCGGCAAAAGAAAATTTTCATGAATCACCACCTGGTTATATTCATCCTTAATAATCTTTTTTACATGCATACAGTTGATCAGGTAAGACTTATGAATTCTGAAGAAAAAATCAACAGGTAATAACTCCTCATAATCTGTGAGTGATCCGCTCATTATGATTTCCTTCACTCCGCTTTCCTTTAAAAATACAACTCTGATATAGCTTCCCTGTGCTTCAACAAAATAGATATCCTTGAAATCAACCACCTCGATAATGTTATTATCTCTTAAAGTAATTTTGTGTGCCTTTGCTTTATTTAGCACCTGTTGTGAAAGTTCCGTAAGTGCATTACTATTTTCACTGAGTAAAAATTTAAGGTTGATTTTATCATAGAGTTTTTGAATCGCGAGCCCTACTTCATTAATACTTAATGGTTTCAACAAATAGTCAACCGCATTTAGTTTAAAGGCTTTAACTGCATATTCATCATACGCTGTAACAAATACCACTTCAAAATTGAAAGGTGCTATCCTTGCCAGGTAATTGAATGCATTTTCATTCGGCATTTCAATATCAAGAAACACGGCATCCGGGGCGGATTTTCTGATCAGCAGGTCCGCCTCTTTTGTATTCTGAGCCATTCCTGCTACATTCAACCTATTGTAAAAATAATCTTTAAATATAGACTCGAGGTTAAGGCAGGCTTCCTTTTCATCATCTACAATTACAACTTTCAATATTGCATTATCCGGTAACATCAGATCAGTTGGGTTTTTAAAAGTTCAGAACAGATAATTAAAGATAAAACGAATGCTCCTATTTCGGACAGGTTTGAGGTAAGAAGGGCTAATTTATTTGCAGCTGTTCTTCACTTATCCCTGAAATAAGAAACCGTTAACTTCAGTCCGTCTAAAAATTTCCGCGTTGGATGATAATTCAAAAGGCGGCCGGCTTTTGAAATGTCTGCAAGTGAATCACGGATATCGCCGGAACGTGGTTCCCTGTAAATCGGTTTATGATCTATCTTTAAAAGGTCACCTATTTCCCCGTAAAGGAAATTCACAGAGAAGTTTGCCCCTACCGCTATGTTGTAAACTTCGCCAAAGGCGGATTCCTCATCTGTAAGCATTCCCTTTATGTTCGCCTGAACAGCATTGTCAACAAATGTAAAATCCCTTGTTTGCCCGCCATCCCCGTTTATATAAACAGGCGACCTTGTCATAATTCCTTTCACAAATAACGGGATCACTGCAGCATAAGGCCCGTCAGGATCCTGCCTGGGTCCAAAGACATTAAAGTATCTGAGACCAACAACTTTCATTCCGAACAGGGCATGAAAAACCGCGGCATATAATTCATTCGCCTTTTTGGTTACTGCATAGGGCGACAACAGATTTCCGGTTCTGTCTTCTGTCTTTGGCAGATTAGGTTCATCTCCATATACCGAGGACGATGAGGCATAAACAAAAGTTTTGACCCCTGCATCCTTTGCTGCTGTAATCATGTTCACAAATCCGTTCAGATTCACCTCATTGGAAGTTATTGGGTCTTTGACAGATCTCGGAACAGATCCCAGCGCCGCCTGGTGTGACACATAGTCTATTCCCTCACAGGCGCTTCGGCAGATCGCAGCATCACGTATATCTCCATCTATATATTCATACGGAACATAAGCCCTGAATAAACTTACATTTTCAACCGAACCCGTAGACAGGTTGTCTAATACGCGCACTTTACTTGCTCCGTTCTTAAGCAGGTATTCAACAATGTGTGACCCGATAAATCCTGCACCGCCAGTGACCAGGAAACTTTTACCTGAAATATCTTTGGTATGAAAAACTGCCATGCCGACTATTCTTAAAATAAATTATTAATCAAAGAAAAAAGACCGTCCCGGATATAGGGTACGGCCTTTATTTCTTCCAATCCGGAATCAGTCTTTCTTTTCTGTTTTCACAGCTGCTTTTTTGGGTACGCGTGCAGGACGCGACTTGCCAAAACTGCCGGCTGTTATTTTACCTTTCTTTGTACGTTTGTCTCCTCTTCCCATAGTTTCTGTTATTTAGAGTGCAAAATTAAAAAAAAGCAAGGAACTTTCAGCCCCTTGCCCTTTTTGTTTCTTTTTGATGTTAAAATTACTTTTTAGAAGAGATCTTTGTTGCGAACTCTTTTCCAGCTTTAAACTTAGGCACTTTACGTGCTTTGATCTTAATAACCGCGCCTGTCTGAGGATTACGGCCATTACGGGCTGCGCGCTCTGATACAGAGAATGTACCGAAACCAACGAGTGTAACGCGATCGCCTTTCTTAAGGGTTGCAACTACTGCACTCGTAAAAGAGTCCAGTGCTTCGTTTGCCTGTACTTTTGTTATACCTGCGTCTTTTGCAATTTTGTCAATCAATTCTGCTTTGTTCATACTTTTTTGTTTTTTGCTGTGAAAGATATTTTTGAGGATGGAACAAATATACTCACCTTTACAACACTTCCAAATACCCTAAAAAAATTATTTTTTACTTTAAAACCCTTGCCTGAAGCAGGTTTCCACAAGTTATTCACATTTTCAACGGGAATATTTTTTTTATTATTTGTACAGAATGCCCTTCTGGCAAGGTATTCAGCAGATTGGCAGGATATTTGCTAAAGGTGAAAATGCTGTGAAACCCAATACTGTAAGCATTCTATCAGATTATTTCCATCACGGTTCTAAAAGCAATAAATTTGCCGCCAAATAATTTATTTCCCTGCTCCCTCATCCGGTCAGCAAATTTCTCAATGTAATTATTATATTGCTCCATGCTTTCACAGAAATACTGGGCCGAGTACGTGATACCCTCCGTCTCATCCTGGCCAAGCAAATGACACAAACGGCAATCAGTAAACAAACCGGTTTTCATCAGGTCATTCATGTGTTCCGTTTTCATCCACCGCACCCATTCACCGGCAATTGAATTATCTACTTTTAGAGTAACGTTGTAAATGATCATAAACAAAAAAACATTTAAAAATTCCAGTTTGTCCCATTAATACGTCAAGACGACAAACCCCAAATTCCTAATTCCCAAAAAACCTAATATTTCTTTTCAATACTCTCCAGTATAGCCACATAGCTCACATACCGTTCCTCAGATATTACTTTATCTGTCACCGCCTGTTTCACCGCGCATCCCGGCTCATTGATGTGCAGGCAATTATTGAATTTACAATGTTTCATCACCTTCCGCATCTCCGGAAAATAATGCGCCAGTTCTTCCTTCTCAAAATCTATCAGTCCGAACTCCTTCACCCCCGGAGTATCTATTATTCTCCCGCCACCCGGCAGGTCGAACATCTCCGCAAATGTTGTGGTATGCTGTCCCTTTCCGCTCCAACCCGATACAACCTGTGTTCTAAGGCTCTTGCCCGGTATCAGCAGATTAATGAGTGTACTCTTCCCCACCCCTGAATGCCCGCTGAAAAGCGTGGTCTTGTTTTTTATCCTGTCCCCAAGCGTAGCTAATGAGCCCGGATCCAATGCACTCACCGGGAACACCTCATACCCCGCCCTGCCATATATCTCTGTCCAGTTGTCCAGTATATGTTTATGTTTTGGTTTCAGCAGATCAATCTTGTTCACCACAAGTATGGCAGGAATATGATACCCCTCTGCCGTCAAAAGGAAACGGTCTATGAAGCCAGTCGAGGTCCTGGGGTCTGCAACTGATGCGACGAGTAAAGCCTGATCAATATTGGCTGCAATTATGTGCTTCTGGTATTTATTATGGGGCGATACCCGCACAATATAGTTATGCCTGTCTGCCACCTCCGTTATCATACCCGTCTTTATCGCATCATCCTCCACATCAAACGCCACCGTATCGCCAACCGCAATAGGATTGGTGGATGAAATGTCTTCATCAATCTTCAGTTTCCCCTTTATCCTCGCATCCCAATAATGCCCTTCCTCATCCCGCACCGAATACCAGCTTCCTGTAGATTTATATACTATTCCGCGCATTTATTGAGTCGTTAGTTGTGAGTCATAAGTTGTAAGTTGGGAAAGTTATTCGTCATACTATCCTGCTCAATAGATTTTAGCAGCCTTTCTTTGTATTCTGGGTCTGACGATAAATATTCAGTTTCGTCCATTTCTTCCTCAGCGCTCATTAATGTAGGTTTTCAATTTTATTGGTTGACCAAAATTAAGGCATTGGACCAAATAACCAACGATAATAACAGAATCACCAAATAGCACATAGTATCATTTTATCTGAAGAAAATAATTTTTATACCTATGGCTCTAAGATAACTTTCAGTACTTTTACTTAATAGATTATCCTTATGAAATACATTTTAATGAGGACATTCCTCAGTGTTATCATTTTCGTTTGTGGATTTTCCACTTATGATTCATATGCTCAAACTAGCTGGCAATGGGGTAAAACAGTTCTGCATTCTTGTTTCTCAAGCGGACAGTGTTTAAGTGATATGTGTTCAAATGCAGTTATTGATAAAAGCGGCAATATAATTACTGGTAGTTTCAATTACAATGTGGATTCGACTTTGTATGGTACAACATGGTTAAAATCAGACACAAATACTTTTCAGTTAGTAATTACAAAATTAGATTCTTCAGGCAATTTTTTATGGGCAAAAGGAACTCGTTATCATAATTCATTTCCAATTCACCTATCCACAGACTCTTCTGATAACATCTATATTTATGGCGATTATAGTGGTTATAATTTTTCGTTTGGTACTTTTTCGTTATCAAATACTTCAGGAGGAGTTATGTTTTTTATGGCAAAACTATCATCTTCAGGTACAATGCTATGGGCAAAAAATCTAGGCACAGTTTCTACAGCTTATATGTATGGAGGAATAGCAACAGATAAAAATAAAAATGTTTATGTATCTACAAATTTTATTGAGTCAATTGATACTGTAGGCGATTCTATTTTTCAAAACACCGCAACAACAGGTGGTTACTCGGATTTTTATATTGCGAAGTTCGATTCTCTAGGGCAAAACTTATGGGCAAAAAAATATGGCGGAATAAGAAATGAATTTTCCCAACAATTTACACTATTACCAAATGGAGAGTCTTTTATAGTTTTTTCAGCTGATTCCTCTTTTTATTTAGGTAGCATTTTGATTACCTCTGGTTATTATATTGGAGCCCATCACCTCTTTTTGGCAAAGTTCAATTCAGTTGGTAATCCTATTTTTGCAATATCATTACCAAATCATTTATTCCCAACTCAAAGTACTTCAGATTTAGATGGCAATTTATATATTTCTGGCTACATAGATTCCAGTGTTTTACTTGGGAGCACTTTATTAACAAGTTATGGGGGTAATGATGCCTTTATTGCTAAGATTGACTCATCTGGTTCTTTTTTGTGGGCAAAAAATGTTGGTGGCATCAATAATGATTTTGGAGAGGGAATTACAATTGATACAGGTAATAATGTCTGGATTGCAGGTAGTTTGTATGCATCAGCAGGCTATTCCATAAACGTTAGTGGGCATACTTTAACAGAACCAACTGGCAGTACTGATCCTCTTTTTGTAATCGAATTTGATAAGAATGGTACTTATTTGAATAGTATTCTCTTAAAAAGTGGTGGCGATGATTGGGTTGGCATGACTTTCGACCAAAGTGACAATTTCTATTTATGCGCAGATTATTATCATACTTCCTTGATATTTAATTGTGATACTTTACCTTATCCGTCTCCATATGAGGAAGCAATATTTATAGCAAAGTATAATCCCAACCGAATGTTTTATTGCAATAAAGAAGAAATTTCACCTATTAATGAAAATATGTCTGGTCAAAAGGACAATCTTCTATCGATTTACCCCAACCCAACAACCACTTCACTAACCGTCTCCTCCCCAATTAAAATAACCCAAATAACCATGACCAACCTCTTAGGTCAAACTGTCTACTGTCAAGAATTCAATACCAATAAAACAGAACTATCACTAGCAGACCTCCCCAAAGGTATTTACTTCATAAAGATCAACAACACCGAAGTCCGGAAGTTTGTAAAGGAGTAAAAAGACACACTTTGCCAAACTTTCTTTAATTTAGCACTATGAACTGGCAGGAACATATTGTTTCAGACAAAGGCGTTTTACTTGGTAAACCAACCATCAAGGGCACCCGTCTTTCAGTTGATCACATATTGAGCCTCTTCGCCCAGGGCTGGACCGAAGAAAAAGTCCTTGAAAATTACCCACGTCTTACAAAGGAAGCCCTTCAGGCAGTTTTCAGCTATGTTTATGAAGGGATGCAGGATGGTTTAATTATGCCAACACTAAAAAAATCTTCTTAGTGAAACTCCTTGCTAATGAAAATTTTCCGAGGGCAAGTATTTTGCTTTTACGAAGTTTAGGTTATGATGTCACCTCAATAGCCAATGATTACCGCGGTGTATCAGACGAGTTCGTAATGGGCATCGCCGTAGCTGAACAAAGGACTATTCTCACTTTTGATAAAGACTATGGCGAACTTATTTACAGACACAATTTCAGACCTGAACAAGGGGTTATCTACCTTCGGTTAGCAGAATACGAACCTGATGAACCAGCTAGAATTGTTCACAAATTACTCAGTGAATACAAAATTGAAACAGACAGAACTTTAACCGTATTTGACGGAATAATGGTAAGACAACGAAAATATTGAAACTGGATTTGTCTGCGAAACAATCCAAATTTCAAACCTCCAAATCCCAAATTCCTCTAGCGATAGATAGAAACTCCCTTATACCCAAACATCCTCGCCAACGAATCCTTTATATGCGTTGTATCCGCAGCACTACAGGTAACCGCCCCAACAATATAATAGTGCGTTGAATCTTTAGTAATGATCTCTACTTTGTTGCCGCCATGGGTAAGTTTGTATTCACGCTTGGTAGCTTTATCCAGTGTTGCATATTCCCCTATTACCATTTTGTAATTATTCACCTGCAGCGAATCCTGGGTAACAGCAGGAGGGAATGAGGTAGCAGTATCCTTATGCACAGTATCCAGCGGAGGAACCAGTGGTATTGGGTTTTGGATCACCGTATCTTTCGCCGGAGGCGGTGGCGATATGGTCTTATTCTGATTGGTATAGTACCAGATACCGTATATACCGCCGCTAATAATTATTAGTAAAACGATCACCAATACCACCATACTCCAGTTCACTGAGTCAGCTTTGGCTGGGGGTGGATAAGCAGGCTTATGAGCCAGCCTTGCATTCTGTTCATCCAGTTGCTTACTGTTTTTTATAGTAGGTATACCGGCAGGCGTAAACCTGAAATTATCATCGGTAATAAATTTTATTTTGCCGCTTACTTCCACCAGCTTGCCAATGTTACTAATGGGCACTTCAGCTCCGGCTGCCATTTCCTTCCTGGCAAGTATACTAAAGTCTCTCAGCGCGTTCGCGGCTTTCGAAATGCTGATCTGTTCATTGGTAGCTATAAAGTTGGCAAGGTTGTCGTCAATAGACCCGCCGGGTGTTACTATCACTTCATAGTTGGGAGCTTGCAACACCTTTCCGTCATGTATTGCAGGGCGCTTCACCAGCTCCAGATTGCCTATGCCATGAACGTAACAAAAATGATTTTTTAATAAAAATAATCCTATGTACTTAGCTATATCCATCAGTAAATGCTGCCTTTTTGTGAAATTGACGATCCGGTATTGTCATGGTTCAACCTCACTAAAGTACTTTTTTATTTTAAAATTTTAATCTCAGGCCACCATAAATATTTAAACCATATGCCTGGTAGCCATACCAGCGCTGGTAATTATTGTTCAGCAAATTATTCAACTGTACAAATGCCGACAACCTCGGAATGACCTGGTATTCTGCATTTCCACCCAGGTCTGCAACCGGTTTTAAGAGCACCGCATTATGAGTTGCATCTTTGGCATATATACCTCCCAGAATCGAAAGGTACACGGAAACTGTCAATTTAGACGCTATTAAGGCAGTAAAATCACCTTTTATTTTCAAGGCCGGCTCATGCCATACATGCTGCAGGTTGCCGTTGTTGAACCCATAAAAGTCGCCCGATGCCCCTGCCGACCACTTATTACCCACCTTATACCGTGCCGAAATTTTAAATGCCACAGCCTTTACACTGTCATATACAATATAAAACTGCTTATGGTCCCCAATATCATTCAGATAAGTCGGTAAATCGTTAAATGTCAGCCAGCTCGCCCTGCCCGCAAAAGAAAAATGGTCGCCCACCCCACCCTGAATCTCTCCATATAGCTCATCTTTCCGGGTCTGCATCAGTTTATAAGCATTAAAAATATATGGATTCTCTGTGGTCAGTTGCTCATAAGTGTTTTGCCTTAAGGTAGACTGATAACCAGCGCTGAAAGTTAACCTGCTATCCGGTATAAAATAAGCTGCACGAATATCAGGCAGCAGGTATTGTTTGTTGTTTATACCCATTGCGAAGCTCACTACGGCATGCCCGTAAAATCCCCCTGTCACTATCCTTATCCCCGGCGAAACCGCTACAAATGTATTATCCCTGGATGAGTCTAAAGTATTCAGGTGCGCAAAGTCTCCCGTCATGCCAAGTAAGGCCTGAACCGTTGTATCAAATTTGTATTCAAAAGGTAAATTCAGCCCAACATTTATTTCCGATGAACTCTGTGCTGCAGTAAACAACGACGCATTGAAAGCAGGGTGATAACTGAATTTCGCTTTATTGTCCACGTTCTTCATATCCAGACCCAGCTTCACAGAAGTATAGGTCTGCTTCAGGCTGTCAACATTTGGATCAAGACCTAAATTATGATCATAACCATAGTAATAATATTGGTTCCGTTCCGCTGCCAGCGAAGTGTGCCATTCACTTTTTTTACCATGTTGCAGCCAGTCTGCTTCAAGTCCGCTCAATGAAGACTGCTCATTTTTAATACTCCCTTTTTGCGAAATGTGGTGTACATGAATGTAGGTTTCATAATTGGTTCCGTAAATTCCTCCTATCCCTGCATCCAGAAAAATTGTAGATAGATTTCCTCCGCCAAGTTTTACATAATTGGGGAAAGGGAGTTTTATCGCTTCCCTGCCCAATGCCAGTGGTCTCAGCGGCAACGAACTGTAGGTATAATACAATGATTGCTGAGGAACTTCATAATTAAAGGTAGGATGTGTGGTATCTGCCGCGGGTAACTGCGGTATCCACTCCGGCTTGGGCGCTTGCTTTATTTGTGGCTTGTACGATTGGATCACCTCAATCGTAGAACTTTTCAATACCGTGTCGTGCGAAGTCCTTTGCGCACTTGCGATAGTAGATGCAGCAAGCAATATCATTATAAAAAAATGCTTTAAGCTCATATTTTTATATTTACTCCTCCGACAGTTTACTTTGTTTTTTCTCCAGCTTCTTCACCTCTTCCAGCTTCTTTGCCGCTTCCTGTTTCACCTCTGCTATCTTGGTATGCTTTACTATACTTTCCAAAAGCGCCTTGGCATTGAAGTAATCCTTTTGCTTCACTAAAATATCAGATAACAACAGGTAACATTTTGCTATCCAGTAATCATACCCCGACGAAAGATGAATAGCCTTATTTGCAGCATCCTCCGCATCTTTAAGTTTGCCCTGGCTAAAAAGTATTTCCGCAATATGGTATCTCGACTCTGCGGCAATATCCCCGTTCTTATTTTCGCTCAATTGCTGATATACTCTTATTGCCCCATCCGAACTGTCGAAATGCTGCAGAGACAGCGCTTTAAAATAAAGCGCCTCATTCGATTTTTCTACCGATACTCCGGGCATCAACATCAATGAGTCGGCATACAATGCTGCCTCCTGGAACCTGCCAGAATTATATCCGCTTTTCACCAATCCTTGGTAGGCCAGTTCTTTCATTTGATCATTGGAAGTATTATCGGCCAGTTTCTGATAATATTCAAATGCCATCTTAAAATCCTTGTCTTCATAAGCAATGGTAGCCGCATGACGGGCGCTGTTCTCAAAAAATTCATTCCAGGAACCAGAAAGAATAACACCATAATCTTCCTTTGCTTCTTTATATCTCTTCAATTGGAAATTACTTTCAGCCCTGTAGTAGTGCGCCTTGATTGCAAATATACCATGCGGGTATTGCTGCAGGTAATTGGTAAAAGCCGTACTTGCATGCT
Organism: uncultured Bacteroidota bacterium; assembly: GCA_903839875.1. Classification (GTDB taxonomy): domain Bacteria; phylum Bacteroidota; class Bacteroidia; order Chitinophagales; family Chitinophagaceae; genus Nemorincola. The sequence goes on along the minus strand of CAIMDZ010000065.1, from coordinate 20,071 downwards.
CCGGTTTGCCGTTTGCAAATTGCGTTTCCGCTGCCGCATAATAAGTGGAATCTATAGATCCGCTGTCTGCCGATGGCAGATGATTGTCCCGCAGCAGCCTGGAATATGCCGCCGGCTGGTTGCTTTGTATATACAGGCTTTTGATCGCATCAAGGGCTGGTATTCGGTCTTCCGATGACGGGTAATCAATAACCACATTTTTGTATGATTCAATCGCCTTATCCGTTTCATTCGATTGCTGATAGATAAAACCTCGTTTCATCCATGACTTCGGTGCAAAACTTTTATCATTGACCGAGTCGGTAAGCTGCCTCAGGTAAATCAGCGCCAGTGGATATTTATCCACTTCCATATAAGACAACGCCATCTCGTACCGGGCAAAATTAGCATAAGCCGAAGGTGGTCTTTTATTGACCAGGGTCTGCAGTAAAGTAATTTTATCATTGTTCTTTCCCAGCAATCCCAGCAATATGCTCTTCTGGTAACGGGCATAATCTGCATCGTTGGTATCAATGATTATGATCTTTTCATACAGGGTTATAGCCTTCTGATAATTTTTCTGCATAAATACAGCATCTGCCTCACGTACAGTTGCTACCATACCTGCATATTTATCCTGCCCTCTTTCCTCCTGCGCATGATAAAAATAATTTTGTGCAGCCGGATAGTTCTGTAATTCCATTGAGGCATATCCCATATTCAGCCAGGCATGCTGCATGGTTGCCAGCGGACTGATACGGGCTATTGCATCCCTGTTCCCTTTCCTGCTCACAAATTCCTGCGAATATGTGACTGCATCATTATAGTGCCGCTGATGGTAGGCTATCTCCCCTTTCCAGAACAAGGCTGCACTTTCATAATCTGTATTTACAGGGTGTTCCAGCGACTGGCTGAAATACTTTAAAGCGCTGGTGAGGTCTCCCTTCCTGAATTCCTGTATGGCGTACCCAAAATTCGCTTTCTGGTATACCAGCCAGTAATCATCTTCTTTCCTGCTCACGTCATCCAGGTGCTTCAGGGCCTCCTCATAATTATTTGTTTTAACCAGCAACCCTGATATCATAGTGTTGGCTTCATCCTTGTACTGGCTGTTCGGGAAGGTTTTAATAAGCGAATTCAACTGCCTCAGCGCTTCATCATTATACCCGGTTTCATAACTTATCCGCGCATACAATATCATTGATGCTTCCTGCTGTCCCTTATTAAAGGTCATATCCGCACAAATACCAAACGCATTCCTTGCACCTGGCTTATCTCCTGTTTTCAGGTAACAATCACCCAGCAGGTACATGGATGTTTGTCCCAGCGAGTCAGACGCGCTGCTGAGTAATTTGAATTTATCTATTGCGCTGTTCCATTCATTTATCTTGTAATCGGTATAGGCCATTTCATACAGGTCCTGCTTACGGATCTTGTCTGTATGATCGTAATAAAAATCGAAATACGGATGGGCCTCCTTATACTTCTGTACTTCAAACAGGCATTGGGCGGCAAGCAGGTGCAGTTCCTTATCGTAATAAGATTTTACGGGGCTTTTTATCAGCGCCTCGGCCCATTGCAGCGCCTTATCACGATTGCCCATGAAGTAGTAGATCTCCGCAATATAATAAGGTACTACACTTTGGTATTCCTTTGCTTCTTTCACTTTATCAAAGCTAAGAAGCGCCTCTTTGTATTTATTCTTGTTATACTCTATCAGGCCATAATAATAATTACCTGCCATATAGTACTTACCCTCCTTCAGTTCTTTAATTGCCGCTAACAGCGGTTCGGCTTTGTTGAATTGCTTGTTGTTAAAATAACAATAGGCCAGTTCAAACTTCTCATCCGATATTTCTTTTTCATCCAGGTTTTCGGTTCCTGATGATTCGTAAAGAGGTATCGCCAGTACCAGTTCATTATGCTGGAAGTAATATTCGGCCAGGGCAAAGCCCAGTCTCTGCTCATAAACCGGATTCGGCGTAGATCTCATCGCAGCAATTGCCGAATCTTTTCCTCCCGGCATATTTGTTTTCAGGCAACTCATGGCAAGATAATACCGTGCCTTGTCAATATCATTTGCTGATTCTGTAAAAACCTTAGTGTCTTCTGAATTATGCTCTTTCAGGTAAGCCATCGCAGTTTGCGCAGCCATTGAAAAATGCCCCTGCCTGTATTGTTCTTCTATAAGTATAACCGATCTGTCAGATGGTATATCCGGAGTTAATACCTGTGCCAGCGCTGCATTTCCAAATAGCATGATGAATGCTATAAAAGCTGCCTGCAAAACCGGCCATCGTTGTTTTTTAACTATCATTATTCTTAACAAGGGATAAATTTGTGAATTGTATTGACGAAGATAAATAGATAGGTGTCATGGTGAGCCGCGTCGAACCATGACTGTTGAGCATTTATTTTTAGCTTAATCATTGCCATAAACCCACAAATTTATCCCTTGCCAACCCTTATTGCTAATTCATTAAAAATTCAATGTCAGGTTTATACTGGGGAATAATGGTAACTGATAGACTCTGTCGTTGGTGATACGGTTCACGTAAAAAATGTTATTCCTGTCGTAAACATTTGTTACAGCAAATGTTCCGTCAAGGCTGGTTTTTTTGCTGATTGCAAAATGCCTCTTTACCGAAATATCCAGCCGGTGATACCAGCTCAGGCGGCCTCCGTTTATATCATGGGCATATACCAGTCCGGTATTGCCGTTGGTTGTCAGGTAGTTGGTACCAATGCCATTTGATGCCATAGGTACACTTTCATAAAAACCCTGTGTCTGTGTAAACGGAAAAGGTGAGTGAATATTGTACCTGGCTGAAACATCCCAGTTTTTCCTTTTACCCATAGTGTAGGCGGCAAGAGCGTTTGCATTAAACCTGGTATCAAATGGCGTTGGGTAGGTTTGTTTCTTTCCTGTATTGTCTATGCTGGTATAGTTCACGTTTTGGTAGCCCATTGCTGCCCACAGGTATACCCTGTCGCGATTATATTTTGCCGAAAGGTCTATTCCGTTGGCAAGCCCGTTGGCTGCAGCAAAATCAGGATCGCTGACCTTACGTTTATTCCTGTTCAATTCATCTACCTGCCCGAAATATTTTACCCATGGTTCTATATTAAACTCTATGTTTTGCACATCCACTTCCAGGCCCGCTACCAAATGGTAAGCAGTTTGCAGATTCGATTTCACTATTGAGCTGTCTGAATTCCTTATTTCCTGATCAGGACTAAGCAGGAAACCCGTGAAAAGGTTTACCACATCCTGGTCAGACTTAGTACTGATGATATTCTGGGAATAAACCCCTGCAGCAGCTTTGAAGCGCACATTATCTGTAATGTTGTATTTGATGCCCAGCCTTGGTTCAGGCGATAACTTATTCAACTCAGAATAATATTGGAACCGTATACTTGGTTCAATAATAAACCTGCTGCTGAAATTATGCCTGAATACAAAGTATAAAGCAGCAAGCGTACTCTGCCTGTTTTCGGTAGTTGAAACGCCATCCGCGCTGTAATAATTCAATGCTGTATGAGTTCCGCTTACTTCTATACCATATTTCAACTGGCTGTAGTTTGGGAGGAAGTAAGTAAAGTTGATAGCGGCCTCAAACCCGTTTATCTGGCTGGTACGTGGCACCGTATCCGAAGGTGAGCCCTTTATTTCCTTGTTGACACCTATATCGTAACTGGAATAAGCGAATTTCCCGTCTATAAGGGCGGAGGTATTACCCGGAGTTACCACAAAGGTTGCACCCGCGCCAGTTGCCTTCCAGTGATAATCAGCCCTAATAGGATAAACCGGGTTGGTAGAATCATTCAGCAGCTTTGCCTGGTCATCAAAATTGAACCCGAACAGGTTCAGCTTGCTTCCGTTGTCCCCGCTTAGGGTAACCTTACCATAAAGATCAGTGAATTTATAAGGCAACCCCTGTTTAAAAACATCACCCAGGCCGGCATACAATGTTTTGGAGGTCTGGTCAAGGTAGCTGGTTTTCCCCGTCAGAAGGTAAGTGATTCCTGCTCCGTTTTCTTTTTTAGATTTCCAGATAGGGCCGTCAATAAGAAAACGGGTCATAATAGGAGAGGTGGAAAAAATACCTGTCATTTCATTTTTATTACCATCTTTTGTATGAACGTCTACAATGGCTGATGTCCTGTTGCCGTATTGTGCGCTGAATCCTGCTGTATAAACATCCACATTACGGATAGCCTCGGTTTCAAACACAGAGAACAGGCCTATGGAGTGGAAAGGACTGTATATAGTAATACCATCAAGATAAATACCTGTTTGTGCAGGAGAACCACCCCTGATATATAACTGACCACCCTGGTCGCCCGTAAATACCACACCAGGCAGTACCTGCAGGTACTGTGCCAGGTCGGGCTCTCCGCCTGCACTGGGCAATAATTTCAATTCACGCGGATTGATATTATTTACCCCGATATTGATCCTGGTTACTTTATCAGTTCTCCTGCCCGACACTTTCACTTCCTTCAGGTCCACCTGCCTTTGGTTTAAATATATTTTTTTGGTAGCAATTGACTCAGGCAACAGGTTTACCGTCATAATACTCGAATCAAAACCAAGAGCAGTGGTCAGTAAAGTATAGGTACCAGGCGGAAGGGAAATTGAAAAGTAGCCATTCACATCGGTTTGCACCCCTGTTTTTGCATTTACAACCTGAACATTGGTATAGATCATCGGCTCACCGGTCTTCTTGTCATACACAAACCCCTTGATAGTTCCATTGGTACTCTGCGCTATAGCGTTACAGGAAAATAGAATAATTAAAGCAGCCAAAAGGCTTGCGCTTTTTTGCATAAATAATTTTTTAATCACGAAAGATGAGATCAAAACAGTTAAACCTGTTTTAACATTGCGACAAAGATAGGAATAACCATATTGCTTCCAAACCGCTTTTTTAACTTCGCATTAGCAAAAATGAATTTTAACAAATCGTGTTTTCCCTGCCGGTTGTCATCTCAGCGAAGCAAAGGAGAATGGAACCCCAAACGAACAAGTGAGTTACATAACGGACTGCGTTTGCAGAAATGAAGTCAAGTCCATCATTTCACTACTTTCAATAAATTCACTTTAGGAGCCCCCCCCTACCCTCCCAAACTTTCTACTTTCGACTAACGACTTTCGACTTTCTCATTAAACTTCCCTATCTTAATCCCGTCAAATTGACATATTATGCCTGAACCACAGGATCAGCAGGATGATCAGTTGCTGGTAGCTGCTTTTAAGGACGAGAAGATGAAAGAGGCTTCTTTCACTAAACTGGTACGCAAGTACCAGGAGCGGCTCTATTGGCATATACGCCGTATGGTGGTGGAGCATGAGGATACCAATGATATATTGCAGAATGTGTTTATTAAGGTGTGGAAAAACCTGGGTGAATTCAGGGGCGATTCTAACCTCTACACCTGGCTGTACCGTATTGGCACCAATGAGGCGCTGACGTGGATAGAACAGCAAAAACGGCGCACATCGGTATCAATGAGCGACAATGAAGATATTTTCGCTGAAAAGCTGGTCGCCCAGAAAGATTTCGACCCCAATAAAATAGAATGGAAACTGCAGCAGGCCATACAGTCGTTGCCGGACAAGCAAAAGGTGGTTTTCAACCTGCGCTATTACGACGAAATGCCGTATGAAGAAATGTCGGGTGTGCTGGGTACATCGGTGGGTGCACTGAAAGCATCGTACCACCATGCGGTAAAAAAGGTAGAGGCGCACTTAACCGGATATTAAACCAATGAAGTAAATAAATGTCTTAATAATAGTAAGATAAGATAGTATGAACCGGGAAAATGAAATAGTGAAAGAACTACAGGAACTGGGCAGCAGGCTGGGCGGTATGGACCGGAGCATGCCTTATAAGGTTCCGGCGGGTTATTTTGAGGGATTTGCAGAAGGGGTGAAGGATACTATAAATGAGCTGGCAAAGCCGGATACTGCACCAGCATGGGGTAAAGCTATGCCTCAGGAATTGCCGGCGGGTTATTTCGAAAATATGGCCGGTAACATTATGGCGACGGTCCGTGCTGAAGAAGCGGCGGACGGATGGCCTAAGGAAATGCCTATGGCGGTTCCGGCAGGCTACTTCGATGCGCTGCCTGCACAAATACTGGCAGCGGCAAAAGCCACCGTGCCTGTGAAAAAAGTACCGGTGGTAATACCACTGAAAAAGACTTATGCCATACGGAATGTAAGGTGGGCGGCGGCGGCTATTATGCTCATATGCGTGAGCATTGGCGGCTATGTGTTCTTTAACGGGCAACATACAGTGCCGGAGCAAATGCTGGCATCGGTGCCTGCCAATGAAATACATGACTACCTGCAAGGCGCCTATCGTATAGATGTGGACAGGGTAATGAATAACGAAGATGTAAGCAAACTGCAACTGGACAATACAGAAATAATAGAATACCTGAATGAAACTGGCTGGGATGTAGCTGAGTGATAGTTGATTGGCTGAATAGTTGATTGGTTGACAAGTTGATTGGTTGATAAGTTGTATGATTGATAAGTTGTTTGATTGATAGTATTTTATTCGCGAGGGGTGTGTTATAATTAGCAAGGGATAAACTTGTCTACTGGCAGGCAGGTTTGTGAATTGTATTGAGGAAGCAAAATAGATAACTGTCGTGGTGAGCCGCGCCGAACCATGACTGTTGAGCACATATTCTTGGATTGATCAAAGCGATGGACTCACTAATTTATACTTTGCTGACTATAGTTGATATGGCCATATAAGCCCAAAAAGTTGACACAGATTATTTGAAATATGAAACAGTATATAAAAACCCTTTTATTTTTACTACTTGCCACCACAACGGTAGCAGTTGCGCAGCACAGGCCGCCTATGGAGCGGATACATGCTGCAAAGATGGCCTACATCACCGACAGACTACAGCTCTCATCCCGGCAATCGGGCGAGTTCGTTCCGGTTTATAACGATTACGAAAGAGAGATTAAAGATACCCGCCAGCATTTTTTCAAAAAGTATAAAGGCGATGATCCCGGACAAATGGATGATGCTGCCAGCCGCCAGTTTATAGACGACAACCTGGATTACCAGCAGCAGGTGATAGTGATAAAACGCAAATACAATGACCTTTTTCTGAAAATCATTTCCCCCCAACAGCTCGGTGACCTATACACTGCCGAACGTGAATTTAAACAAATGCTTATGAAGCGGCTGGACAAACAGCATGGCAGGCCAGGACCTGCAGGGGGAAGATTCCGGGACCGGAGAGGACCGAGATGATTTCCGGAACCTGCAGGCAAGGCAGGTTGGGATTGGAGATTAAGCGCGGGAATCAGAAAGCATTTCTTTTACTGAGGGACACAAAAAATAAGTTGTTGTACTGATTATGAGGAAACCATTGTTATATTTTTTTTTATTTTTAGTGTTAGCAATTTCTGCCAGTTTTTGCCGCGCACAGTTGTATGATAAAATGTATTCTGTACCAGAGTTTTATGAACAACCTTTTGTAAAACTAGGAGTAAGTAATAAATTTCCGATATATGAACAATTTTATAGCCCATATTATAAAGAAAAAAAAATTAGTGAGATTGTAAAAGAAAATAACATATATTCTCCGAGAAAAACAACAGATTTCTATTTTTATAATTCACTTGGCTATCTTATATTACAAAAAACTTTCGTAACAATAAATATTAGCAAAGATACAATCGACACTTTATATCAGAATACCCTAAATATATCATATTCTCTGAATTCAAATAACATAAGCATTCAAGGTGTTGAGTACATTAAAGAGTACGTAATAAATACTAGGATTACTTCTCGCTCTTTGTATTTTAATGAAAAAAAATTGTTGGATAGTGTTGTAGATTTTATATTTAACAAAAATAAATATACTAAAAACATTGGCAAATTTGATACATTATTTGCAAAATATTTTTTTAGTTATGACTCAGTTGATCGGCTCCTATTTTCTATTGAAACTGGCTTGAATATATGCAAAAAAGATTTGACAAAAAAAATTCGTCTATAATTGAGGAAAACAAATACTCTAACGATTCATCGTTGCTTATGAATGAATTGCATCTTTTGCCAATTTATTTAAATGGAGCTGAAAGCTTTAGCGATATTAAGCAATCAATTGAAAAATGTAAGAATTATACTACGGTAATTGATGTGAATCATGACATACAACTGTATTTATATAATGATAGTACTTATTTCAAATTAATGTCGTATCGTCAGAAATTTGGGAAAAAAAACCTAATTTTCTATAAAGTATTCCCAGATAAGCGTCCATTTTACATTTTTAACGTGGATATTAATGAAGGTTGGCAACATTCATTTCATATTGTTTCTGAATATAAGTTGGATAAATCAAAAAGTATCATTAACTATAAATATACTATTGATCGCAATTCGACAAAAAAAATCTTGTTACGTAATGGAGAAATATTAAATGACTTACCTCAAAGTTATTGTACAACTGTATATATAAATTGCATAAAATATCAATATTATGAGCGTTGACGATTTGTCAACTTTCCGAAAAGTTGACAAATCTTGCCTATCAAGATACAAGAACCTACATTTTCCCCACCGGGCATTTCACATCATGATAAAACAGGAATTGCCAGCCCTCAGCCCTACCCTTTTCGGCATAGGCCGCCCGTAGTTCCATAGCTTTCCTGCCATTGAAATCATATTTAGCTATGTATTTCATTTTCAACTGTTTAAGCTGCGGAGCCTCATCTCCTCCATAAAATATCTTTTCACCTCCATCATCCAGCAGGTACACTATATGCTGCGGACAATGGCCGCCGGAATGGGCGAAGTGAATATAGCCATCTATCATGCCCTGCTCACCATCCAGCCACTTTACCTGTGATGTGGCAAGCAGGGATTCAATTTCGGCGGTAACATAAGAAGGTGCACCCGTGCTTAGCGCAAAGTCGGCTTCGGGCCTGTATATATAGTAGTCTGCATTCGGGAAGGTGGCATTCACCAGGCCGTTGTTGTCTTTAAATGTAAGGCAGCCTGCATGGTCCTTGTGCAGGTGCGATAGCAGCACCTTGGTAACCATGCCGGGCTCATAACCATGTTTGCGGATGTTATCGTGGATCTGGAGAATACCATCGCCATTCATAAAGCCAAGGCCGGTATCAAAAATGATCACATCCTTTTTGGTAACCACCAGAAACGGCTGCACCTCCACCAGCAACGACCCGGCAGGACGATGGTTAATGTCATCATTTGCAAGGCTGAAAGGCACAAATAGTTTATTGTGACCTATTGTGAATACCCCCTCTGATAACGGATAAATGGAAGCCATGACGCAAAGATAACTGAAACCCCTGACCCCAAAAGGGGGACCATGCATTTGACTTTCGAATAAAAGGCTGGACTTTTTTGAGTTGATTTGGCTGAATTGATTTTACGTTTGTGCAGAATAATGGACCGTTTGCTAAAACTATATTCACCTGTGTAACCCCGGCACAAGGTCCCGCTTTTTCAGCGGGAGGGGTTTGGGGCAAGGGTTCAGGGGTTTTACCTGATAATCGTCTGCCTGTCAGCATCCAGTCGCACAAGGATAAATATGAGTATGCTGAAAGCCATGAGTGAAGACCCGCCATAGCTGAGGAAAGGCAGTGTAATACCGATCACCGGCATAAGGCCTATGGTCATAGAGATATTGACTGCAAAGTGAAAGAACAAAATACAGGCAACACAGTAAGAATATACCCTGGTGAACGTGGATCTCTGCCGTTCGGCAATGTATACTATCCGCAACATGAGTATCGCATAAAGGATCACCAATATACTACTGCCGGTAAAGCCAAACTGCTCGCCAATAGCGCAGAAGATAAAGTCGGTATTTTGCTCGGGAACAAACTGGTTTTTGGTGGAAGTACCATTGAGAAAACCCTTACCCCAGAAGCCCCCTGAGCCAATAGCAATTTTCGATTGCAGCACATTATACTCCGAACTGTTGACCTTTTTCTCTTCACCCGGAACAAGGCCTTTATCATATTCATCCGGCACCTCTTTGCCAATGGTAGAATAAATACGCTCTATATGGTGTTTCTGGAGTACATGCTTAAATGTAAAAGGTACTGCGAAGATGGAGAACAATATGCAAAATAGCCAGGTGCCTATGAGGATAATCCTGACCATAATTCTCCGGCGCAAAATGTGACGGATAAGCCAGGCAATGATGAGCGCAAGCGCAGTGAAGATAATAAAGAGTGTAGTGCGGTCGAGCAGTAAGGTGGCCAGCACAATTGCAATAGCAGAAAAACCGATCACTAAAATAGCATTGGGCAGCCCTTCGCGATACATAACCAGGAAAAAGCAAAGATACACCAGCGCAAGCCCGGTTTCCTTTTGCAATAAAATAAGCACTGCAGGAGCTAACGATATACCGATCGCAAGCAATCTGTCCTTGAGGGTTTTGAAGTTGGTTTCGGGCAGGGCGATGAACTTGGCAAGGGCGAGGGCGGTAAATATTTTGGCAATTTCGCCGGGCTGAAAACGAAAACTGCCTACTGCCAGCCAGGAACGGGAACCTTTCACATCAACACCGGCAAATATGGTAACCAGCAGTACTGCCAAAGCCACCGTATAGATGAGGAATGCAAAAGATGAAAAGAACTTGCTGTCGGTAAGTAAGATAACAAAACCTAAGAGTAATGAATAGCCAAACCATACAACCTGTTTCATGTAGGTCTTATTCATCATAATAATGGAAACATCTGTTGTACGGTGTTCCACGGAAAAGACAGCCATTATTCCAATCGCCACAAGTATTACATAGAGCAACAGCACTATACCGTCTATCCTGTAAAACAAAGCTTTTCTTAATGATGTCATATATTTCCTGCTCTTTTAAATTACTTTTTTTTGCTGCTCCTGATGATCTCTATCGTGTTTTCCATCCAGTTTAAAAATAGGGTGGAATCCTCAGCCCGCTTAATACTATCGGCAAAATATTTTCTTTCCATACGCGCCTCGTATACTGCAGCATCGTGTGCACGCAGTGCCGAATCTATGGTAAACACATATTTGTTGATGAGGTTGGCTTTGAGCATCTTTTCTTCCAGCGGTTTCCGTTTCACCGAAACGCTGTCCCTAAGATACTTTTCTATCAGTAAACTGGCGATGGGGCCGGCCCATGTGGCGCCAAACCCTGCATTCTCAATAGCTACAGCGATAGCGATCCTTGGGTGCTCACGCGGGGCAAAGGCAACGAACATAGAGTGGTTCTGCATTTTTATCACTTCACCATTTACCGGGGCCTTGTTTTCTGCTGTACCGGTTTTCGCGCATACGGTGATGCCTTCTATCTTCGCGCCTGCGCCCGTACCACTCTCCACTACATCCTCCATTGCCTGTTGTACAATGTTGAAGGTGGAATCCGGGATATTGAGTACCACATGCTTCTCATGGTATTTCCTGAGCAGTGAATCATTTTCATTTTTACCAATGGCCTTTACAAAATGCGGCGTAAAATAATAACCCTTATTGGCAATAATACACATGCCGTTTGCCATTTGCAGCGGAGTAAGTAATAACTCCCCCTGCCCCATTCCCACAAATACAATGGTACAGGAGTTCCATGAATTGTGATACATTTTATTATAAAGGAAGGAATCCGGTACTTCGCCTCCATTTTCAAATGGAATATCCACACCGGTAAGCCGGCCGAAACTGAAATTATTATAATAGTTGTGCCATGTCTGCAAACCTTCCTTTACACTGTTAAAATCCTTATAGTCAACTGTAAGCCTGAAAACGTGGCAGAAAAAGGCGTTACAGGAATGTGCGAGGGCAAGCCGGAAATTGGCAGCATGCCCTGCATCTTTGTGTTCGCAGGCGATAGACCTTTTACAGGCATTGTAACTTCCCCGGCAGGGGTAACCATAAGAAGGTGTTATCGCACCGACACTTAATCCAACCAGGCCTGTGAATGGTTTGATAGTAGAACCGGGAGGATACTTAGCCTGTATAGCCCGGTTGAATAACGGACGTGTAGGCGTATGATATAGCATGGAGTAGTTTTTGGCACGGTCATGTCCACGAAGCAGGTTAGGGTCGTAGGTAGGACTGCTGACCATGCACAGAATACCACCTGTTTGCGGGTCTATGGCCACAACGCTTCCTATTTTGTTGGTCATCAGTTGCTCGGCATAGGCTTGCAGGTCAGCATCAAGGTATAGGTCCAGAGACCTGCCAGAGACCTCCTGGCTGTCGAGTACCCCTCCCTTATAAGGGCCGCTGGGCCGGTTCCATTTATCCCGTTCCTGGAAATGTACGCCACGTTTGCCGCGAAGCACCTCTTCATATTGAAGTTCGAGTCCGCTGAGCCCTGCATAATCCCCCTGGCGATAGGAAACATACCTCGGCCTTTTGAGCATTTCAGGAGATACTTCACCAATATACCCCAGTACTATGCCTGCGCTTGCATTTTCGTACTGCCTGATGTTGCGCTCTATAGGTTCGAAACCATTGAATAAGTAAGCATTTTCAGTGAATCTGGCATATTGTTCCGGGCTCAGTTGTTCCATGAAAGGGCTTTGTCTTACCTCAATATTCCGTTCCAGCACCCTGCGCATAATATTGATATAGGTACGCTTATCAATCCCAAGCGCCTTGCAAAACTGCATGGTATCAAAGTTTTTGGGTAAGTTGTGGGGAGTAACCATCAGGTCAAAAATGAGGGTATTGGATAGCATGGTCTTACCCTTCCGGTCAATTATCGCACCGCGTGGCGGATATACTACCTTTTTATAAATAGCATATTCATTCGCAAGTATTTTATACTTAGCCTCAAAATTCTGAAGAAAAAACAGTCGGAGCATTATCACAGACGCAATGCCTATAAAAATGATGCTGATTACGTATTGGCGCGGGTTTGCCGCTGTTGACATACCTGAAAAAGTTGAAAAACGGAATTAAGCACAAACCTAACATAAAAAGGCCATTCCATTAAAACGAAACAGAAATTATAACGCAAAAAACGGTTAATATTTATACAGTAAACGTGAGTAAAACACGATAAAAAATGTTTGTTATTTCTGAAAAGCATCCTTAACTTTGCAGCCCGCTACGCTAAAAGGTATAGTTCACTTGTCATCGTGAACACACCCATTGATAGTCCTGTGGTGTAACGGTAGCACAACAGTTTTTGGTACTGTTTGTCCTGGTTCGAATCCAGTCGGGACTACCTTATAGGAAGCCGGGCCAAAATTTTTTGACCCGGCTTCCTTCTTTTCTTTGAAACCCTTGCTGGTATTGAGAAGTATCGGAATGAAACTACCCCTGCCAATGGTTCGAAGTTCTTTATTTTCGTAAACCAACTTTTCAGGGAACATCGAACCAAGCATCTGTGTTTTTTCGTCCAAATCCAGTGTGGTTAGACATAATCTGGATAGATGTGCAGGGAGCAGAACTATTAGTGTTTCAAGGAGCTAAGAACATTTTAAAGAATACAAAAATTATTATGACCGAAGTTGGGTTAAAACCATACTACGAGGGTCATACACTTAAAGCGGATATTGACAATTTATTAATTGATTTAGGATTTAAAGAATTAGATAGTTCTTTCGAACTAAATGGTTTTGATTTCGAAGCTAATACTGTTTATATTAGGCGTTAGTGTAGATCAGTCTGATTTTCGACCAGCAGCTGCTGGTCTGATTTGCAGTAGTTAAAACCACGCTGCAACCTGTGGCATCGGGTGTGGCAAACCCACCATTTATCAGCCCCTGATTTGCCTCAAATTTTCCATTAATTATCCAGTAGTTTTTCTGCCTTTGTTGATACTCTCCAATAATTGTCCACTAATTCCCCGCCAACTACCCTGAAATAGAAAATATCCAAGTCTGTAATGAATTTCACCTCCCATAACCCCAACCAATTCGCCATTTTCGTTTACCCATTCCCGCAAGTGGTAAAAATAGCGGCGCACTCCCTTCAGTTTATAAGCTAATAGCCGCTTGTATTTCATAGCATTATTTAAAGCGACAAAGATATACTTTTCCGAACTCGTTCTATCCATGAGGATTGACGGGTCTCTTCGTTTCAGTATCGAGATTATTTCCGCAGAGCGGTTTGCCCGATTTGGCTACGAGAAACACCATTTTCGTAACTATAGTCCACGCTTTATCGTAGCCGTCATTCGGGTTTTCATAAGTCTCAAGTCGCCTTTCGAGGTTTTTGATCTTTTTTAAGTCTTCTCCAAACAATTCCCTTAGCGCATTAACCTCTTGTTGCAGCTTTTCTGATGATTTTTTACTGTTTTCGTCTTGAATCTCTACTTTATCAAGTGCTTTGTGTTGATTATCAATGTAAAATTAAATGCCAAGCAAATCAATTCTAAATCTAATCTAAATCCCGGACATTCAACTCTAACTCTAATCTAAATTTCGGACATTGAATTCTAAATCTAATCTAAATCGCGGACAAATCACGAACAAATTGAAAAAAGACATGTATCATCAACTGCCGATTAGCATCGCAATTGATAAAAGTCACTTTGCCAATATTTACATGCCAAAAATGTACATGTATTTTTGATCGCAACGCTGACAAAAATAATAAAAGTGTCTCTTTCATGACCATTTAATCCATTTACAAGGAAATTAGGGCAGAAACATCGGATATCGCATGATTTTGAATGATTTCGCTTGATTTCGTCTGATTTCGTACAATAATCGTGATTATCGATAAATAATCGAAAGCAACGTACCAAACAGCGTTGAAAGCGGAAAGTGACCCTTTGCGACAATAGCATCTTTGCATCCGAAACTAATAAAAACGGAAAAAACAAAGACGACTATGAGCGCAAAAATTATCTCCCTCGTTCCCATCGAACAGGTAAAAAAGACACCCAGAACAGAGCTGGAACAAACAGTATTATCCGCGTGGAACTTCGCGCAAACCCTGCTATGGAAAGAGCAGTTTTTCCCGACAGATGAAGTGGAAAGAGCGCAGGCGCATATCTGCGACTACTTTGAAAATGCCAAAGACAGGAGGGCGGCATTCCTTGCATTCTGCCAGCGGGTGCTGCTGACAAGCCGCTATCTGGCCGCTGATAAGTCACGATTTGTTCCAATGCCCTCGGTTTGGTTTAACAGGCACTACCTGCATGGATTTGCTGGCACAAAAAGCTGGTATCAGTCCATAGAGTTAAAACGTCAGGAAGTTCCCGGCTATCTACAGCATCTGACCGTACTGGCCGAACACTACAGGCTGTACGCCATGAAGCCTACGGCGAAGGTTTTCAGGACATGCCGCAAGAAATTACTGGAGCTGAACGCTTACAGCCTGCTACACCAATTCTACAACTGTATCATTCACCTCAACTATATCAACTAACGATGCAGACAGAACAGATGCTGGTCAACATGTGTGCCCTGCGTCCCTACACGACAAGGGAGCTATTCAAACTTTATGGCGTAAGCGACAAGACATTCCGCAAATGGCTTGCACCATTCAAAGATGAGATCGGAGAGAAGCACGGAATATTCTTCACGATAAAACAGGTAAAAACCATCTTCCAGCGATTGGGGACACCGGGCATGTCGATGGAAAGCCTGAACAGCTAAGCGAACAATTAAAAAAAGCGATAAATGAAAACAGACACACCAACATCACATTTCAGCAATGTACTGCTCACCGGCACACTACTGCTCGCCAATGTGGATGTAAACGGACTGGTGGACTACGGCTTGAAAGCCTTGGTTGGCGGCGCAGTATGGTTAGGGTACAAACGCGCATCGGACTACATCGACCGCAAAAAGAGACAAAAAAATGAGCCTAAATAAGCTAATAGTAGTTACGGCACTTGGTGCGGGTGCAATTGCAGCAGGCGTGTACGTCAGCAGGATCAGGAGGGCACAGGTGGAGTTGCAGGTTATACCCAACGCAAACATCTACCAACTGAGCCTTGACGGACTAACCATAAAAGTGGACGCATTGCTGAAAAACCCCACGGGAGCAAGTTTTAAGATCAAGTACCCCTTCATTGAATTTACCCACAAGGGAGTGCTTGTCGGCAGTTCGCAGGTAGTCAACAAAGACATCAAAATACCTGCCTACGGACAAGTACTGATTCAGGATATGATGGTAAAAATCCCGGTACTCAGTTTCTTTTCGGTGATGTATGACGTAGTAAAGGAACTACTGAATAAAAAAGGAATTGTTTTCACCATCGGGGTAATTACAACGGTTGACCTGGGCTGGTCACAGATACCCTACGAACACAAACAGGACATCACGCTTAAACACGAAGGCAATGGAAGCAAGAAAACATAGGAACATTAAAAGCGGAGTGGAGTATGACCATTTGTTTCCGGCAGCCAACGTGAGTACAGACACCGTAATGAAAAATGCGGGTGTAGGCGATACGGTAGCATTCATACTAGAGAATATTTTATACAATGCAGGGTCAAAGTTGTTGAACTGGTTAATGGCTCTGATGCCCGATGTTAAAGCAAGACTGATTTTTCTGGATAGGGTAACCATTATACCAGGCCCGCGAAATGCCGCAGCCGGCGCCATCATGCTGAAATTCTTTTTCTGCGATTTCATGAATATGTTGTCGCTGTTACTGATAGTATTGCCTATATCCGGAATTTTTGGAATGGGGCCGAGATTGTTATCTACACTTACATTCAGGGAGAAGATACCAATACTTATTTTCTCACGGCAATCAGCAATACTGGCCGGATTCAGGTAAAGGCTGTTTATTGCAATCCAGTCGGAAGTGGCAATACCAAGGCAACGCTGCGATTGAGCAGTTGAGGCCAGAAACATTAAAAACGTGAACGAAAGAAAAACTTTTAAGCAGGTTGTCATAAATGTCATAAGCATCAGTTTTATACCAGGCAATGGGGGGGGCATTTCAATCTTAAACCGTTAATATCGTTTATTACTTTCCCAGGTTATTCGCTTAACTTTTTGTTTGCCAATAAAAGAGTCAATAACTTTTACTTAATCATTATTAGACGTTATTTTCCATGAAATAGTTGGGTAATTATATTTATTTTCCGGCTGTGGCTGCACCTCCTTTCCTACAAATTCGTGCAGTAAACCTCGCAAGACTTTTTGCCTTTTATCCGCTCAGGAAGATCGAACTTTTGTACATATATTTGGAGACAGTTTTAAGTATCTATGCAGGCATCCAATAAATATGAGGTATTAGAAGGACTCCCCCCTTACGGACCAATGTATGTACCTGTCTCTGAAAATAATGAGCAATTTTATTCTGAAGGTTTTGTAGTAAGATTTACTAAAAGTGACGGAACAGACTGGATTGGAAATTTCAAAACAGGCCGAACAAATTATTCAACCGTATTTGAGCTTCCGGTTATCGGTCAAATTGTGGTTATAGCATGTGGACAAGGCTATATTATGACTACTGATCAACAAACACCTGTTAACACATTTGGGCATGGAATTACAGAATTAGTTGAAACCTCAACGGGCGGATATGTAGCTGCAAATGAAACAAACCTGGTAATGATTAATGCTGACGGGTCAATTTGGGAAAGCGAAAGAATATCGTGGGATGGCATTAAAGACCTGGTATTAAATGGCAATATTATTAGTGGCCTCTCTTATGACCCAATGAATAATGCAGATGAGTGGGTCCCGTTTTATTTCAATACTGACACAAAGCTCATCGAAAAAGGCAGTTACAAGCGTTACTATAATGATGATGGAACCAATAAAAAAGAAACCATTTTGAAAATTCTGGTAATTAGATTCATTTCAATCTCCTTAATTTAACGCCCATCATTTATATTTTTACAAGGATTAAAATGTCAGTAAACCCGAAATTCTTATACAACCCATTGCAGAATGGCGTAAATGATTCCTATCCATACTGCTATAAGTAATATGGAATAAAAAATTCCTTTTATGGTTTCCCAGAGACGCATTAATATAATTTATTTAGCCATCTTCACTCAATACAACTCATCGTTTCAAAATAAAATCGCCACTCAATATATGCTTACGCCCGTTTAAAGTATACTGTATAGTATAACTGTATTCTCCAAGGGTTCTGGTCCCGTTATAATTGCCATCCCAACTCTCGTAGTAGCTGTGTGATGAAAAAACACACTGCCCTTTGCAATCATAAATGCTCAAAAAATAATCTTTAGCATTACTGATATTTTCATCATTAATGGTATAATTTATCTCCTTCCAGATTAATGAACCATTATCATTCAGAACACTGAGATAGCACGGCAGTCTTTTGCCATTTTTCATTCTTAAATTGACAATAATGCCCTTCGCAGATCCGAAATTATTATAGTCATTATTTTCAGTTGAATCAATATGTCCTTTTGATGGTTCAACCTGGTAATTGATGATGCGTGCAATACTATCAATCCTGACCCCTCTCACATTTTTAACTAAAGTATTAAAATCTTTTGCCCCGCTAAATCCTCTGTAGGCCTTGACAGGTATAAAGCGTACCTCATTGGTAGAGGCGCTGTTCAACCGAATAAAATTATAAATTACCGGTTTGGGCGGACAAAATCCATCATATTTGAAATCAAACCGCGTGCTGAAAGTTTCAGAGTCCTGCAGGTAAGAAATAAATGTTACCATGCCAGGGGCGCTCATACTTGAATAATAACAGGCAGGCATAATTGAACTGACATCAGGTTTTACAACATTATTACAGGTGGTGTCCATATGATCTTTAGCAATTAAATGAGCATAAGTTTTAAATATGGAATCTGCACCTTTTGAAATAGCGTAAGGAAAATATTTATTGGGTTTTGCGTAATCGTTATAATAATAATATTTATGGTTACCGCTGGTGTCGGAAAAAGTCAAAAAATTCAACCGGGTATTGATAACATGTATAGTAGTATCTTTTGCAATAGTCATCATTGAACTGTTGTCCCATTTTATCTGTATAGGATGATCATGGCTGATTTTATGAAGATTGATATTGAGCGGGATAGTATTAAATGACAGGGTATTTTTATTTCCTGTTGCCGTAAAATTATTAGGGTAGGTATCAACCATACCTGAATCAGTAATACCGAAATAAAACTTGCTGTCAATAGCAAAACAAGAGTCTTTTCTTACATCCAGATTTGGTGGCGTGTCGGCATAATAAAATATACTGCTATTCCTCTTTCTGAATGGAAGTGCCTTAACAGGTGTACAGGTATTAATTGTAAAATTTGTTTGGTTTTCGATGAAATAGGGCATATTCTCAATCAACATAAAATTAGTATCCTTGTCAAAAAATACACCCGGAAAGGCAGACAATTCAAAAGGCGTGGTTAGTTGATTTGTTTTAATAAAGATTTGTGCCGTTTTAAGTTTAATGAGTGAATAATAATGTCCGCTGACCTTAATTGAATCCAACGAAGCATTTGCTGCTGGTGATATTAGCTCACTGATTCTGTTGGTAGCTGTATCTCGTTTAAACAACAAGGTGGAAGTGTTACCTGCCCTGGTGCCATTATCTATTGCATAATAACTGGTATCATTTTTTAATGAAATTAGTAATGGCACAAAAACAATATCATTGCGATCTTTTGCATAAAAATTACAAGTACTATTGCCAAAGCTGTCGTAAGGGCATAAAACACCTCTGTAGCCGTTCAGTTGAATATATATTTTAAATGTATCCCGGCCATGAACAGAGGGTAAGTTTGGCTGTTTAGGTGTAGAATTATTAGCGCAGGAAATAACAAATAACGAAACAATAATTAACCATAATAATCCCGTTCTGAATGCAATCATTTTAGTTGTTTTGATAAAAATAATAGGCCGTCTTGATATTTAATACAAAAACGATTAAAAAGTGAAATCTTTCAATTTTTGTTCAATATTCTATTTTAGTTTATTTATAATAGAAACAGCAAGTGCTCAGTCGCCTCTGCGAAGTTAGACAAATAATTTCCCCATTGAGTTTTTCGTATGAGATTGCAAACAACGTAACACATGAAACCCACCGGCGTAAGTCTCCACTGGTCGAAGTTATACCGTTCAAAAGCAAACCTTTTCAAACATTTTTTTTATGTTTGTATTTGCAGGTAGTAAGCCCGTTT
>CAIMDZ010000064.1 GCA_903839875.1 uncultured Bacteroidota bacterium | reverse complement strand
GAGACCAGTACAGAGCACATTGTTTACCCCAGGATAGTATCGCCCCCCTGCTTTGCCAAAAAACAAACTGAACTATTGTAAATCAATGTGTTACGCACACCTTTTAAGCCCTTTCTGGATTTTGTCGGACGACAGTGGTTTATTACCAAAAAATTATTACTCGCGTCTTTGCGCCTTGCGCCTTTGCGAGAGACTTTTTTTTGCACTGACCTATGCCGCGTGAAATATAGGCCACTTGAGTTATAACACAGCTTTTGAAATATTCTTGTATGATTATAGTCATAATTGCTATGGTCAAATAAACAAATTCCGTACCTTTGCACCCTCATATTAATTAATTAATTTCTTCGATAATGGCATTCGATATTGATCTCATCAAAAAAATTTATGAACAGTTACCGGGTAAAGTAGAAGCAGCGCGCAAATTATTAGGCCGCCCGCTCACGCTTGCCGAAAAAGTATTGTACTCGCATTCTTATGAACCACCTGCAAAGGCTTATGGCCGGGGACATGATTATGTGAATTTCTCGCCCGACCGCGTGGCTATGCAGGATGCAACGGCCCAAATGGCGCTCCTTCAGTTCAGCACCTGCGGGCGCGATAAAGTAGCTGTACCAAGCACCGTACATTGCGACCACCTGATACAGGCAAAAACAGGCGCTACGCAAGACCTTGCGACTGCTATGGACGTAAATAAAGAGGTGTATGATTTCCTTGCTTCTATCTCTGATAAATACGGTATAGGTTTCTGGCGTGCAGGTGCGGGTATCATTCACCAGGTGGTGCTGGAGAACTACGCATTTCCGGGTGGCATGATGATAGGCACCGACAGCCATACGCCAAACGCAGGCGGCCTGGGTATGATAGCTATTGGTGTTGGTGGCGCAGATGCAGTGGATGTGATGGCAGGGCTGGCATGGGAACTGAAAATGCCCAAGCTGATAGGCGTGAAGCTGACAGGAAAAATGAGCGGATGGACATCGGCAAAAGACATTATACTTAAAGTGGCCGGCATACTCACTGTAAAAGGTGGTACCGGGGCAATCCTTGAATATTTTGGTGACGGGGCTGAAAGCCTTAGCTGCACCGGCAAGGCCACTATCTGTAACATGGGTGCGGAGATTGGCGCTACCTGTTCCATGTTTGCTTATGATGCAAAAATGGGCGATTACCTGAACGGAACAAACAGGTCTGAAATTACAATACTTGCCAATGGAGTAAAGGAGCATTTACGTCCGGATGCTGAAGTTTATAATAACCCTGAAGCGTTTTATGACCAACTGATAGAGATCAACCTGAATGACCTGGAGCCACATGTGAATGGCCCGTTCACTCCTGACCTTGCTACACCTATCAGCAAGATGGCTGCTGCTG
The DNA here is from genome assembly GCA_903839875.1 of uncultured Bacteroidota bacterium. GTDB lineage: Bacteria > Bacteroidota > Bacteroidia > Chitinophagales > Chitinophagaceae > Nemorincola. The sequence goes on along the minus strand of CAIMDZ010000064.1, from coordinate 1,919 downwards.
TAAAAGAACATGGCTGGCCTGATACCATTGAAGTAGCGCTTATAGGATCATGCACCAACTCGTCGTATGAAGATATTTCACGCTCTGCCTTCATTGCAAAAAACGCGCTGGCTAAAGGCCTGAAGGCTAAAAGCGAATACACTATTACACCCGGATCTGAAATGGTACGATTCACCATTGAGCGTGACGGGATGTTGAAAACTTTCGACGAGATGGGCGGGCTGGTACTTGCCAACGCCTGCGGACCATGTATAGGCCAGTGGGCCCGTCATATTGACGACCCGACCCGTAAAAACACTATCCTTACTTCTTACAACAGGAACTTTGCAAAACGTAATGACGGATTATCGTCTACCCACGCATTTGTAGCATCGCCTGAAATAGTTACCGCTCTTGCCCTCGCAGGGAGGCTTTCATTTAACCCGCTGACTGATACGCTTAAGAATGATAAAGGTGAGGATGTGAAACTGGACGAACCGCAGGGATTTGAAATGCCTCCAAAAGGGTTTGATGTGGAAGACCCGGGATATACTGCACCCGCAGTTGACGGATCGAACGTACAGGTTTTAGTTGACCCAATGAGCGACCGCCTGCAATTGCTGGAACCATTCGCAGCCTGGGATGGTAATGATATGAAGGGATTGAAATTGCTGATTAAGGCCTTTGGTAAATGTACTACCGACCATATTTCTATGGCCGGACCATGGCTTAAATACCGCGGCCACCTGGACAATATTTCGAACAACATGCTGATAGGCGCTATTAACGCCTTTAACATGGAGCCGAATAAAGTAAAGAATGAACTTACAGGTGCTTACGATGAAGTGCCGAAAGTACAAAGGTCTTACAAGTCGCATAACATTGGCAGTATAGTAGTAGGCGATGAAAACTACGGCGAAGGAAGCAGCAGAGAACATGCAGCTATGGAGCCACGCCACCTGGGAGTGCGTGCTATCCTTGTCAAGAGTTTTGCCCGCATACATGAAACCAACCTGAAAAAGCAGGGCATGCTGGCCATAACCTTTGCTGACAAAGCCGACTATGACAAGATACAGGAAGATGATAATATAGATATTACCGGCCTTACGACCTTTAGTCCTGATCAGCAACTGACCGTGGTGCTGAATCATAAAGACGGAAGCAAGGACGAAATTAAGGTGAACCACACCTTCAACGAACAGCAGATAGAATGGTTCAAAGCCGGTGGCGCACTTAACGTAATAAGGAAAAATGTAGCTGCTGAGGTGGCAGCGTGATTAAGTCAAAAGTGAAAAGTAGAAAAATAAAAGTATAGCCCATTCTGAAAAGAATGGGTTATGTTATTATTGAGGAGGAAGATTTGTCATCTTTTAAAAAGTTCACAAATCTCGTTGTGCTAATGCGTTATGTTATTTTAGGTATATTTACTCCCGGTTTCAAAAACCAGGTTTTGTAATGATTACAGAGATAAAAATTAACAATTTCAAATCCGTGGCAAACCTGACACTACGATTAGGTAGGTTCAATGTTTTGATCGGTTCTAATGGTTCAGGCAAGTCAAACATCCTGGAAGCTATTGCATTTGGGGGAGCGGCGTCAGATGATAAATTGGATAATGAATTTTTGGGGTCAAGGGGGATACGGACGGCAAGTGCACAATTGATGAAGAGTGTATTTTCAAAGGATTATTTTTTGGAACCAATTGAATTAGAATTCAAAGGAAATGATGGTGACATAAAATTTACCATTGAAGCAGAAAATGAATCCATTTTGAATTGGCGGGTTAGAATGAAAGAAGATTTTAGCAAGAAATTTGCTTAGCGAAGATGTCAAAATAAATCCTACGAAGTTGGATAGTTATTTTTCTTTTATGCGAAGCGCAAAATCTGCGAATAGCAAGCTATTTAATCCCGATAGCTATCGGGATTGCAACGAAGCAG
>CAIMDZ010000063.1 GCA_903839875.1 uncultured Bacteroidota bacterium | reverse complement strand
GTAAAAAATAATTTTTAAAGGACCAAAGGTAAGGTAGTTTTTCTTCGTCTATATATGGAGATCTTTTTTTGAACATTAAACTATTAATAAATAATAAAGTCATTTATTTGCCGTTTTATCTTCTTTTATTAAATCTTTGTAAATAAATAAAATAATTTTTGTAATGAATAAAAACAGTAATAATTTTATCAAATGATTCGCCGGTTATGGCCGGTATCTATTTTTGTGTCTTGTTTTGTAAGTTAATAAAGTTTAGTTTTTTTGATTTTGGCAATATAAATATCTTATGAAAAAAATACCAGCCTATGTCAGGTACCTTATTTGCCCTATTGCTTTTTTATTGATCAGCAGTTCTTCCCATGCCAACCATCTTGTGGGCATGGATCTTTTCTATACCTACGTAAGCGGCAATACCTATAAAATTACTTTGATCGCTTATGGAGATTGTGGTTCTGCTTCTACTACCACTGCTTTTTCAGCACTTTCAACCAACTCACCTCAGGTACACATTTATAATGGCAGTACTTTTATCTCTTCAATCAACCTGATCATACAACCACCTTCAGCCGGTGTAGAGATTACCCCGGTTTGCCCAGCAGATATCAGCCTCACACAATGCACCAATCCTTCCTATACTATTCCGGGAATAAAGAAATTCGTTTACTCGGCTAACTACACGCTATCTGGACCATCTGCCGCATGGCGGTTTTTATTCACCGGACAGATGACCGGATCTATCGCCGGCAGAGCGCTTACAATAACCAACATTTCATCATCACCGGATACCTATATAGAGCTCGTAGATACACTTAATAATACAGTTACCCATAATTCAAGCCCCACGCTTACCAACGTGCCTACACCTTTCTTCTGCTTAGATAACAGTGATAATTACAACCCCGGCGCCATTGACCCCGATGGAGACAGCCTGTTGTTTTTCCTGGTACCGGGAAAAAACGGCAGTACAACCACCGCTCCCGGAGGATTGGTGACCTACGTTTCAACTCCTCCGTCATGCCCGGGCACGCCATTATCAGGCACTCACCCGTTAGTCGTATTGGATTGCACACCTGCAAGCTTTTCGTTTGACCGATTTACAGGCCAGATCGCATTTTACCCGAATATGCTGCAAAGGTCGCTGGTTGTTTACAACATAGAAGAATTCAATGGAGGCGCTTTCAGAGGTACCAGTCAGCGTGAAATGACCTTCCTGGTGCAAACCTGTACCAATACTCCGCCTACCGGTTCGTTCGTGTCGGCAAGCAACGGAGTGGTTGATGACCCTACGCATTTTCATATTTGCCTGAACAATGGCGCATTCTCTATTTCGTTAAACCCTACCGAAACAGACACGCTTAATAACATTACTGTTTCAACTGCCGGCCTTCCAACCGGATCAACCTTTACAACGGTGGGTAATGGTACGCCGCACCCGCACTGTACCTTTTCATGGACATCTACCGGGCCAACTCCAGGTGTTTATACTTTTTATGTAACCTATACAGATAATAACTGCCCCTTATCGGGAACACAGACGATTGCCTATACCATTACAATTGTATCGCCACCCACTTTAAGTTATACGCTTCTTTCGACAGCCAGTTGTACACAAAAAGCTGCAATTTCAATTATTGTTGGTGGTGGCGGCGCTCCATGGGTCGTTTCGGTATCTCATCCTGGCGATACTGTGCAAAGGTTTACAGGTGTAACTTCGAGCTTTACAGACAGTCTGTCACCCGGTACCTATGCAATCACTATTTTTTCCGCAGCAGCGCATTCCTGCTATACAAACGTCACTGTTACCATAACCTCACCTGCTCCTGTTAACCTGGCTCCGACCTTTACCAATCCTTCATTCTGCGGAGCAAATGATGGTACAATAAAATTGTACAACATGATACCAGGCACTATTGATACTATCAAGTATACTTTTAACGGCGTTGTTCAGCCACCTGTAATACGAACAGTTGCATTTGATGGTACGGTTACCCTTACGGGTCTTATTGGTGGTGTTTATTCCGGTATCACAGCTACCTACGGCTATTGTGTTTCTTTAATCGCGGGTCCGGTTACTTTGGTCAATCCGCCTTTTACAATGCGTAAGCTTACCACAACCAATCCGGACTTTTGCGGTATTTGTAACGGCACAATTACATTGTATGGATTGCGTCCCGGTCAGCTTGATACTGTAACATATACTTATTACGGAGTTTTCCAGCCACCGGTTGCTCACTTTATCGCATCCGACAGCCAGGTGGTTATTACCGGTCTGTGTGCAGGAGTATATGATAATTTTGTTGCCAAAACCGCCGGTGTTTGTGTATCAAATACGTTAGGTCCTGTTACACTTACAGTACCTCCTTTTACCATGCGTGCGCTCACCTTTACAAATCCGTCTTTCTGCGGCATTTGCGATGGTACAGTTAAATTATATGGTTTGCATCCGGGGGGCCGTGACACGATTAGCTACACTCGCGGCGGTGTTTTCCAGCCACCATATCCTGTGCTTGTTGCATCAGACAGTACTGCTATCATTACAGGTTTATGTGTAGGAGTTTATGATAATTTTGTGGCTCATGCCGGACCTTCATGTGTTTCAAATTCACTTGGACCAGTAACGCTTACTGCTCCGCCATTAACCATGCGCGCTATCAGTTTCACCAACCCTGATTATTGCGGCATCTGCAACGGGACTATTACTTTATACGGCCTTCATCCCGGCATGCTTGACACCATTACTTTTACAAAGGGTGGTGTTGCGCAGCCTCCGTTTACTCATTTTATCGGTTCTGACAGCACCGTGACCATTACAGGCTTATGCTCCGGTACCTATGACAATTTTGTAGCGAGGACCGGGGGGCCATGTGTCTCCAACACCCTGGGACCCGTAACACTTACCGTTCCTCCATTTACCATGCGTGCGCTCAGTTCAACCAATCCCGATTACTGCGGCATTTGCAATGGTACCATTACTATTTACGGCCTCCATCCCGGGAACCTGGACACAATAAACTTTACACTCGGCGGAGTACCGCAGCCTCCTGTTATTCACCTTATCGGCGCTGACAGCATGGTAGTTATGACCGGGCTGTGCTCAGGTGTCTATGCTAATTTCATTGCGAGGACAGACGGGGTTTGTATTTCAAATACTTTAGGTCCGGTGACGCTTACGGTGCCACCGTTTACCATTCGCGCACTTAGCCATACTAATCCAGATTACTGTGGTATTTGTAATGGCACCATAACCATTTACGGAATTCATCCCGGTGAACTGGACACTATAAATTACACTTATGGAGGAACTCCTCAACCCCCTGTTATCATCACAGTACCTCCGGACAGCATGGTCAGCATTACAGGATTATGTGAAGGTACCTATGATAATTTCATAGCGCATACGGCAGGCATATGTATCTCTAATACTTTAGGGCCTGTAACACTTACGGTGCCACCGTTCACCATGCGCGCAGATTCATTTAAAAACCCTACAAAATGCGGTTACTGCGATGGTATCATCTGGCTGTTTGGTTTACACCCCGGTCAGACAGACACAATCACATATGATTTCAATGGAGTGCCGCAACCGCCACTTAGTTTCCTCATTCCTGCAGATAGTATTGTAATACTTTCCGGATTATGCAAAGGCGTTTATACCAATATCATTGCCAAAACCGGGGGGATATGCATATCCAATGCATTAGGCCCTGTTACGCTTAAAGACCCTCCCATTATTCCGAAATTTTCTTATACGCTTGGCTTTGGTTGCGGCGGAGATACACTTACATGCACCAACACTTCATGGCCTGCGGCTGATCTTACCTATAAATGGTTTTTCGGCGACGGAAGTACAAGTACGCAGGTAAACCCGGTTTATGTTTATCACAGCCCCGGTACTTTCAATATTGAGCTGGACATTACTAATGGCAAATGCAAGGCAGATACCATTGTGACCATAACCCTTAACAACCTTATTAATGCAGGCTTTACCACCATACCTGATAGTTTCGTATGCCAGGGATCACCCGTAACTTTCACCAATACTTCGCTGGGTACTTTACTTAAGTATAAGTGGTCTTTTGGCGATGGGGCAACTGATACAAATATCAACACGGCACACACCTACAAAAACACAGGCAATTACCGGATCGTTTTACAAGTGAGTAACTTTGTGCCCTGCTATGATTCTGCTGTTAAAATAATGCCTGTGGATTCTATCAGTATAATAAGCATTAAAGCTACAGATAGTGTAATATGCGCATCCACCGGAATAACTTTCACCGGCATTTATGCATCTTCAGGATTAAGAGGAATTACATGGGCTTTTGGTAATGGCGACAGTATGAAGAATGTAAACCCGGTACTGCATGTTTACGAAAAAGCAGGTTATGATTCGGTGTTCCTCGAAGTTTATTACAGAGCCTGTCCCGATAAATTTACGAGCAAGAAGATCCTTGTATTCAGCCACCCGGCAATTTATCTTGGCGCAGATACCACTATTTGTCCTGGCAGTAACCCGATCATGATAGGTGATTTCCAGAACAATAATAACCCTGCTGCACGCTGGAAGTGGAATACCGGGCAGACAACACCTGAGATCAAGGTAGTAGAGCCTGGTCGTTATTATGCTACGGTGTTCATCAATGGTTGCGAATCAACAGACACTATCACAGTGCAGAATGATTGCTACCTCGATATACCGAATGCGTTCTCACCCAATGGAGACGGGCTGAACGACTACTTCCTCCCACGCCCATTGCTTGGTAAAGGACTAACGGAATTCACAATGGAAATTTTCAACCGGTGGGGGCAACTGATTTTCTCTACCAATAATACCGAAGGCAGGGGCTGGGACGGCCGTTTCAATGATATGATGCAGCCTGAAGGTGTTTATGTTTATGTAATCACCGCAACATTTAAAGACGGGCAAAAAGAACACAGGCAGGGTAATGTGACGCTGCTGAAGTGAGAATAGTTGTTTCTCCTGAATAATTTTATAAAGCCGCCTTTCAAGGCGGCTTTATTTTTTTTTAAAATTATTTCCGCAGCCAATTAAAGTACCCGGTATCCACCTTATTATACCCCAGCGAAATCGCGTGCTCCACATCCCTCAATGCGATGTTCTTAACACCTAGCTGCGTATCGCAAAATGATCGTTCATAATAAGGCTCGCCTAGATCAGGCTTCAACCTTATTACCGTGTTCAGGTCGCGCATAGCATCGCCCCAACTGCCATTGGCCCGCAATATCTTTGCCCTGTTCAGGTAGGGCGCATACATGTCAGGGGCTTTTGAAATTGCGGCAGTGAATTGATTTAGCGCTGAATCTTTTCTGCCCAGCATTACTAGGAAATTCCCGTAATTAAGGTATTCTTCTCCCGTAGGTTTTAACCGGACAGTTTTACTAAAATAGTAAACAGCAGAATCATCTTTATGCCTGTAGTAGTACAGCATAGCCAGTGGCTGGCAAGCAGCAGGGCTGTCGGGCCACAGTTCGATGGACCGGTGCAATAAATAAAAAGCAGAATCGTAGTACACCTTACTGTCTCCTGCCCTTGGATTGGTATACCATCTGTCAAAATAAATACTGATGAGGTTATCATAGGCGGCCTGTACACGTGGTTCCTTATTTAATTCATCCCTCCATAATGTGGTAGAGTCATACCAGACTTTGCATCTTTCGCGGCTGAAATACCCTAGAGATATAGTATATAAAATGAAACAAACAGAAACTGCTATCCCTCTCGGATTTACTTTACCTTGCTCAAAATAATTTGAAATATACCAACCGGGAATAAAGAACAAACCAATATAGGGAATGTAGGAATACCGCTCTGCCAGGAACGATTCGCCCACCGGCAAAAACTGTAGCAGCAATGCTATATTGGCAACAAAAAAAAGCAGTCCGAAAACAAAAACTTTGTTCTTCCCTGCAAATTTCCAAATAACTATAACTAGCGCAATGAGAACAACCGGATAAATATAATACACTATTGGCAAGCCTCCTGTTGCGGTTTGAGGGTAAGGATAAAAGCAGCATAGCTTCGCAGGAATGATCGCCTTCCATAAATAAGTGATCAAAGCATAACTGCCTGCTGCTAATCTTTCAAATAAATTATAGCTTGCTTTTGGGAATCGTATTGCGCCGAAGGAATGCTGTGCATTTATAGAAATGATGCCAAAAATTATGGACAAAAGGAAAAGCGGGATCTTTTCAAGGATAACAATTTTTGTCCGGGGACGATTTTCAAAATAGTCAATCAGCAGCAAAGCAAGCGGAAGGGTAACCGCTATGGCCTTTGATAAAAGAGCTGCGGCAAACAACACAATTACAATGGTATACAATCCCCATTTTCTACCGCCTGTTACTCTTATATATTTCACGTAAAAAATACAGGCTGACAAATAAAACAAAGCAGTGACCAGGTCCTTCCTTCCCGAAACCCAGGCTACCGTTTCTATATGCATTGGATGTAAACCAAACAACAATGCTGTAACAATGGCTGCTATTGGCCGCTTTGTAAGAAGGGATACAAAACAATATACCAGCATGGTTACCAACAGGTGCAGCCACAAACTATCGAAATGGTATAACCAGGGTTCAAGCTGAACAAAACTATATTCTAAGGCATAAGTAAGTATGGTAAGCGGATGATAATTACCCATAACGGAAGTAGAAAAAATTGATTCCAGTCCGTCTACAGATAAGTCTTTGACAAGTGGATTAGCAATTATATAACCGGGGTCGTCCCAGTTTGTAAATTGATTGACAAGGCAACTCTTTAAAAACATCCAGGTGACCAACCCAATGCCGGCAGCTATTAATAACTGAACCGGAATTTTTCGCAGTCTTTCATTAGCGGGATCTTTTCGGGATTTGTCACTATTGTTATCAGAGGTGTTGATCATTCGTCAAATGTAATACACATTCTTTTTTTAGCATTGTCAAAATTTTCACCAATAAAATCCGAAATTTGCACTGATGTGCCACACCTCAGAGGTGTGGCACATCTACCTAAACTACCGCATCAAATTGAACTTCAATCTGCAAAGTCCTTACCTGCCCGCCGGCGACCAGCCGGATGCAATAAAGAATTTGGTGGAAGGCATTCAGAATGGTGAAAAATTTCAGACCTTATTAGGGGTAACCGGATCCGGCAAGACATTTACGGTTGCTAATGTAATACAGCAGACACAAAAACCTACGCTTGTACTCACTCATAACAAAACACTGGTAGCGCAGCTTTATGGCGAGCTGCGCCAGTTTTTCCCGGATAATGCAGTAGAGTATTTTGTTTCTTATTACGACTACTACCAGCCGGAAGCTTATATGCCGGTTTCTAATACGTACATTGAGAAAGACCTTTCTATAAATGAAGAACTGGAGAAGCTGCGCCTGCGTGCCACTGCCAGCCTGCTCAGTGGCAGGAGCGATATAATAGTAGTAGCTTCAGTTTCCTGTATATATGGCATAGGCAACCCTGCCGATTATGCCAACAGCATCATCAGGTTTAAAAAAAATGATAATATCGGTCGTAATCATTTTTTACACCAGTTGGTCAACTCCCTGTACAACCGCAGTCAGGGCGAATTTAGCCGCGGTACCTTCCGGGTAAATGGCGATACGGTAGACATCAACCTGCCATATGTAGATTATGGGTACAGGATCACTTTCTTCGGAGATGAGGTGGAAGAGATCGAGAGCTTTGAACCTGAAACGGGTATGCGTATCGGAGTTATGGATACTGCCGCTATTTTCCCTGCGAACCTGTATGTAGCCCCCCGCGACCAGATGTCGCAGATCATTTATGAAATACAGGATGAAATGACCGCACAGGTTGACTACTTCAAAAGCATTGGTAAGCACATAGAAGCACAACGCATAAAAGAACGGGTGAGCTACGACCTGGAAATGATACAGGAATTGGGCTATTGCAGCGGCATTGAGAATTATTCAAGATTTATGGACAGGCGCAAACCCGGCACCCGGCCATTTTGCCTGCTCGATTATTTTCCGGATGATTTCCTGCTGGTAATTGATGAAAGCCACGTGACTATTCCCCAGATCAGCGGCATGTACGGCGGCGACCGCTCCAGGAAGATCACCCTGGTAGATTTCGGTTTCCGGTTACCTTCTGCGCTGGACAACAGGCCATTGAATTTCTATGAATTTGAATCCAAACTATACCAGGTTTTGTTTATCAGCGCCACTCCCGGCAAGTACGAACTGGAGCAATGCGGCGGAGTGGTGGTAGAGCAGATAGTGCGCCCCACCGGCCTGATAGAACCGGTTATAGAGGTTCGCCCCAGCATGAACCAGATAGATGATCTGCTGGACGAAGTAGATAAAAAAGTAAAAAAAGGCGACCGTGTACTGGTAACAACACTTACCAAACGCATGGCCGAAGAACTGGATAAATACCTGAAACGGATCAATATAAAATCAAAATACATTCACTCGGAAGTAGACACGCTGGAACGGGTAGAGATACTCCGGGATCTGCGTTTAGGAACTATTGATGTGCTGGTAGGCGTAAACTTATTGCGCGAAGGACTTGACCTTCCTGAGGTTTCGCTGGTGGCTATCCTTGATGCCGATAAAGAAGGATTTTTGCGCGACGAAAGGTCGCTTACCCAAATGGCCGGACGCGCGGCAAGAAATGTGGATGGCCTGGTTATCTTTTATGCCGACAAAATTACCGATAGCATGCGCCGCACCATTGATGAAACCGACCGCAGAAGGGAACGGCAAATAAAATATAACCTTGAACACAGCATTACACCTATGACGATAAAAAAATCTATCCAGGAAATAATGCTGCAAGGTTCCGTGCTCGACATAAAGGGATATGATGAGCATAATAAATATGCCCTAACTGACACATCCTTACCAATTGCTGCCGAGGATGAAGTGGTTTACAAGTCTGCTGTACAACTGGATAAAATTATTGCACAAACCAAAAAAGCAATGGAAAAAGCCGCCAAAGACCTTGATTTTATGGAGGCCGCCAGGCTCAGGGATAACCTGTTCCAACTGCAAAAGGGAATGGAATCATTTAAATAGTTGCATATTTTTATATAAACTAATTATTAAAAACCACTGTCGTCCGACAAAATCCAGAAAGGGCTTAAAAGGTGTGCGTAACACATTGATTTACAATAGTTCAGTTTGTTTTTTGGCAAAGCAGGGGGGCGATACTATCCTGGGGTAAACAATGTGCTCTGTACTGGTCTC
>CAIMDZ010000062.1 GCA_903839875.1 uncultured Bacteroidota bacterium | reverse complement strand
AGGCGTTTAAGAACGTAGAGATAACTCATTGTCTTATCTTAGCCTGCTTGCTTTAATATTTTTAAAGTTTCTTTCAGATAATTCTCACTTTCTGCATAGTATTTCGGATGCTTCAGGAAAACGGTTTTCTTCCTTCGAGAAAGCCATCAGACGGCTTTCAGGGTTTTCGAAATATCCCGAAGGCAAGAAAATGCCCTTTCTGTATCAAGAATAGGCATTCTAAGGTATCATGTCTATTTGTTAGTGTTGACGTTTTGACGGTATTGACGTTTTCTGGCACTTTATTTGGAATATGAACTACTGGATATTTCAAATATTTTGACTTGAGCGATGATCTACCCATCGACCGAGTCCGCGATCTGTTTATTATAGGATGCTATACCAGATTGAGATTTTCGGACCTGTCTGCTCTCAGGCCGGAGGACTGGAAAATAACACCAACAACGGGGAAAATCCTGCAAGTATCTTAAAATAATCTCGTATAGCTTAATACGATAGTCTGTGTATAATGAGGTTTAAAGGGCTTATCTCCAAGATCACCTTTTAATACGGCTCTATGCGATAGTGATAAGTTCTTAATCAGTTTAACCTTGGTGATAAACAGACCATCCATAAAACAATTTTTCCCGATCCTGTCAATATACTCGGACGAAATGCCAAGCCGGTACTGCATCTCCAGCCATTTTCTTATTTTGCGTTGATACCATATATTCAGCTCTGCGCCGAGCAGTTTATATTCATATCGTACGTAATTGTGGTTGGCATTGGTGTCCTGGGTATATAGCCCGGTATTGGCTATGGCCTGGCTTTCCAGTCCATAGAACCTCATTGAATAAGGTGAAAGGGAAATCTTAAAATACTTATCGGGCTGAAATTTTATGCCCGGCGATAGAATCACTTCATATGGATTTATGAATCCCTGTTCCTTGCCTGTGTGATTAACGTTCTGGAAATAATCCCCCTTATAAATTGTGAATACAGAAGTAGTCAACTTGGCAATCACGTTAACACTCCATTTATTTCCCTTGTTCATGCCCAGCGAAAAATCATGCAGTGTCTTTAGTTCGTCGGCAACTCTCTGGATATGGGCAGAACTTTTTAACGATGATCTCTGCGCCACAAAAAGCCAGTGCAGCTCGTTCGACATCTCAAACCTACCCCCGTCCTTCTTGTAGGTCATCCCCAGGTCTATAGTGCAGGTCGCAGACAGGCTGTTCTTATTCGAATCATGAGGAGAGTTTATTTCAAGAAAATTCGTCGCGCTCAGACCGATTCCAAAAGTAAACAGCCAGGGGCTGACCTTATCCTCATCCTTGTCTTTATCTTTATCGGATGCAGCCACCGATGCCTCTTTCTTTTCCTGCTTGTTTTTGTCAGACTCACTTACTATTTTAATTGTGTCCGTGACATACCGTTTGTACTTTACAGAATCCACGAGACGTCTGGAAATGGTGGCTTGCACCACCGTATTGTTCGAATCCCGGTAGGCATATACATAATCCGTAGTTGTCACTTTCAGAATTTTGCACCTTATGCTGTCTCTTTTATACAGCACGTCCTGTGCAGCCGAACGGTCGGCGGCAAGAATAAATACAACACTCATAATTATGGCAAGGAATTGCTTAATCAGGTGAAGCTTGCTGGGAGATTTAGTCATACCGATTGCATATCTTTTTATATCTTGTGTCTATTTATATTACTGTGCCGTTACGACCTTCCTTAGGGAGGTAGGTTACTACAAAGTTCAAGAACAAACCATTGCTACTGTGACGGAGTTATTTCTTATTCATTCTTCCCGTTTCGGCACCAGCGTCGTCATGAAAAATAATTAGCGTTCCGCTTATCGTTGCGCCTCCCTTAGGTATAGTGAGGGTGATGACGCCGGTACTCTTATCTATCGTTATTTTTGCAGGAGACTTGTTATCGTTTATCATCACGCCCCTGGTCTTGCCACCATCGAGGGATAATGTAATCTCATCTCCGCTCTTATACGATTTATCCGAACGCAACACTTTTTGAATCTGGCTGTAAGAAACGGTAAGTTCGTAATTACCCGCCTCGAGATCGAGTGAAAATTTGCCTTCGTTATCGGTATGGCCAGTTCCGGCGACGATACCTCCCGGCTTCTTCTTGGCTAAGATATCAACGCCGGGAATGGGGTCAAGTTCAGCAAAAACTTCATTTGTGAAAAATGCTGAAAGCACGAAAAGGAACAGGAAGGAAAGGAATGATTGTTTCATTGTTTTGTTTTTTTTAAGGTTAAGAATGATGATTATTTTCTTTGTTTGTTGGTATTGTTATTTATTTTAGGTTCGGTTGTTTATTTCTTCCGTTGTCCCGGTCTGCTCTCTATCCTGTCATAAGTCAACTCGCCACTAATTGTTGCGCCTCCTGCAGGAATGGTAAGCGTTATATCACCAGTACTGTTGTCGAGCTTTATTTTTGAAGGCATCGCCTTGTCGTTCGCAAGCACGTGTTTGTTAGTTCCTGCATTAAGCGATAAAGTAACTTCACTACCCGATTTACCCATACGTTTCAACACCGCCTGCACCTGGTCATACGAGATGTTAAGGTTATAACTGCCTTGTGCAAGGTTGAGGGAGAAACTGCCATCCTTATCAGTCTTTGTATTTGTAATGCCTCCTCCTGGATTTTTGCCCAGCTTTACATCTAGCCCCGGTATGGGATCCCCGGCAAAAGCAATACTGGCGAAGAATGCTGTAAATACGAAAAGGAACAGGAAGGGAACGAATGATTTTTTCATTGTTTTAGTTTTATGATTTGGGAAAAAGAATAAACATAATGAATTAAGTTTGAAAAATGTATAAGTATTATTAATAAAAAATGAATTTATAAAAATGAATTTATAAAGAATAATTTATGAATAAAAATAATTATAACTTGTTGTTCCGGATGTTACGAAGGGAACCCTGTAATGCTGATAGAAAGCAACTAATTTAAGCAATTATAAATCCCCCTATGTCCCCCTTCCGCCAACACACAAGCCTACCCTATAAGAGGGATTACGTCTGGTTCAACTATTTGGCTGAGTCATTTAATTATGTTTTTCTCTACTTTATTATTAAAACTATTGCGTGAGCTATACTGTTAATATTTAAAACTAACACGAAAAATATCAATGTAGGCAAGTTTGACGGTTTTCTGCCACTTTATTTGCATTCTATTTCATTAACTATGATAATTGGTAGGCTAGCGGTAGAGAAACGTTGGACACAAATTGCCTTAGTTGCTCAATAATGGAATATTGATATAGAGGTAACCTTCATTAAAGCATTCTTCGCTGTCCAACTAAGCCAATTTTTGAGTATCTTTGCTCAATAAAGGCAGCCCCTAGTGGGACCACAAAAGACAGAAGGGGTTTCGGTCACTCGAAACCCTTCTTGTTTCATCCGGCACACCTTGGCTTCAATAAAGCACAATAGTAGTAATTATGGATACAGAATATTTTAAAGGACAGCTCAGACACCTGAAGCTTAAAGACCCGGCCAGTAATGAGTTCCTTTTTACACGCCAGACCACAAAATGGATAGCTCTTAAAGGCCCTTTTGATGTCTATTTCACTTTAGACTACGGCTTGTACCCAAGGGTAAAAGTTATGCTGACCCTTGAAGATGGTGTGGTACCTAAACGGGCTGCCATAATAAAGGGCTGTATTCCGGAAAACGGGATTGTAGTAGAAGGTAACGGCAAAAGATCCAGAGATATTTTCTCAAAAGAATATGACTGGGTGGATAAAAAAACGCTGGAAACGTCTATCAATCAGGAATTCATGAGTCTCGTAAGGTTGGTTCGGAATGAACTGGACGGGAAAAATAAGGTGGCGGAACTGGTGAGTGAGAACTAGCCGATAAGTTTCGGGAAACCCCTAAGCCACATTTATTTTTGGCTTTTATAAGCATAGGGTGTTCTCATCTGGCAGATGGTATAATTCATGTAGTAAACCGGAATTATACAATAACCTCATTGCCCAATGATATTATACAACAGCAGGAAATAAACATTTCCCTGCTGTTGTTTTCAAAATAAAGCATCAGCCCTGGCACTTCTCAACAATAATATGGAAAGTATCGTGCAGATTGCCCAATGCTTTTTTCACATCTTCATCGCTTCCTTTATTCTTAATGAGTTGATTCAATTTTTCACTGTCAGCTACCAATTTATTTACTGCATCTTTTATAGTTTGATTGTTGAATTCATCAGGTATTTTTGAGGATGCTAATTCCTTTGCTTTCTTTACCATTTCTCCGCTACGTTCCCTGATAGGTTTTAAATCTCCGTTTTCACTCGGATGAAAAGTCCGGGACATCACGGTGTGAAACGCTTTCAATTCTTTCCATTTCTCAAGTTTGGATTGTGCATTTGTTTGCTGCGAAACGAAAATTGAAAACACGCCTAAAATGACAAATAATAGTGTTTGCTTCATTCTTTTTAAATTTAATGATGAAAATAATTTATTTCTGTAACTGACAAAATTCAAGTTCTAACTGTTAAACAAGCATGATTTTCGTCATGTAGTATCTTAACCTGGCACATTAAACGAACCGAAACATGCAATACAATTGACCCTGTATTATCCCGCAGTTCAAAACTATTTTCATAAAAATTGATTATACCGCTATTAGCAGGGTTATAGCAAGTTGGTTTACTTTTATCCATTATATTGATTAATACAAACTAAATGCTAATAGCAATGGAGCAGCAATTACCCATAAAAATAGTGCTTGATAGCTGGTACACTACCATATCCCGCGCCAATGAATTATTCAATAGCCTTACCGAAGAGCAATTGCAAAATGAAGTATCGCCGGGCAGGAATACAGGTACCTATTTGTTAGGTCATCTTACAGCGGTTCACGACCGGATGTTGCCACTGCTCGGCCTGGGCGCTCAGCGATTTCCTCAACTTGATGATGTATTTCTTACAA
Source organism: uncultured Bacteroidota bacterium (assembly GCA_903839875.1). GTDB lineage: Bacteria > Bacteroidota > Bacteroidia > Chitinophagales > Chitinophagaceae > Nemorincola. Next base: position 5,260 of record CAIMDZ010000062.1, on the reverse strand, counting down.
GCCCTGATAAATCAGGTAAGTCAAAGCCTTCTATCACTGAACTGAGAGCTTACTGGAAAGAAGTCAACGAAGCACTGGCTGCATCATTCCGCAACATGCAACCTGCAGAATGGCTGCAAAAACACACATCAGTTTCGGAAGTGGATTTCGTAAAAGAGCCCCATAGAAACAGGCTGAATGTGCTGATAAGCCGCACCAATCACCTGTCTTCGCATTACGGGCAACTGCTGTTTTTGAAAAAATGATGCCCAAAACCGGAGTGACTAATATATAAACCTGCACATCATTTTTTTACTCCTGCAGTTTTTACTCAACCACTACAGTTATGAATTATAAATCAACTAATTTGATATCTCCGGCAGGTTTGCTGCCAGGTTCATAGAAAAAAAAGGGGAATGCAGGGGCACGCCCTTGCGGTTGCCCTCTCGCGCAGGATCGGGACCTATACAAAGTAAGCGGGAAGAAAGTGTTACCCGTTTTGCTGCATTTTGAAACACAATTGACTTGACTGCCGGTTAATTGATGCAGTGCACATAACATAAATAATTAAATAAAAACCTTCCAGTATTTCCTCGTTAGCATACGGGCTATGTATTGGAGGGGGCAGGAGGATGTTCCGGAGGGTCTCCATCATTTACATAGCATCCTCGCTGATATTTATCTGCCCGGTACGTGACATACTATTGATAATCAATTATTTACCAGCCATTTCAACAGGCATTGTCACCTCTTTACCATCCCTCTTTACAGTAACCTTAGTCTTATCTCCGGGTGCAAATTTACCCAGGGCTTCCATATAGCTCTGCATACCGTTCACCTTTATGTCGCCCAACTGTATGATAATATCGCCCTGCTTAATACCCGCCCTGGCTGCCGGCCGGTCGTCGCTGACGCCATCTACCCGCACGCCGCCATCCTGGTAGCTGTAATCAGGCATAATACCCAGGGTCACCCTAAACGAAGTCTTCCCGGTAGACTTTTGTTTGGTAACCAGGTATCTTGGCTTTACTTTTTCCTTATCCATTGCAGCCACAATTTCATCTACAAACTTTATGATCTGCCCTTCGCCGGCATAGTTAATGCGTTCCGCAATATCGCTGGGTTTGTGGTAGTCCTTATGCTGGCCTGTGAACAGGAACAGTACCGGTATCCCAACACTGTAAAAGCTGCTGTGGTCAGAAGGCCCTATTCCTGAACTGTCAAGGCTAAGCTTAAAATCACTGCCGGCCATACCGGGTACCTCAGCCCATGAAGGGGAAGTGCCTACTCCGCCAAGCTCCAGCGCATGCGTGCTGTCATTCAGCCTGCCCACCATATCAAGGTTAATCATGTAGGCTACGTGTGCGCTGTCAATTCCCTGGTCTTTTACAAATGCCTTCGATCCGAACAATCCCAGTTCCTCACCCGAGAAGTTCAGGAACATGTAGTTGAAGTGACTGGTTTTCTTTGGGTGTTGTTTTACCCAGGCGGCAACCTGCAGTACTGCCGCTGTGCCGCTGGCATTATCATCGGCGCCGTGGTGTACCAGGTGTTCCTTTTTTACATTCGACATCAGGCTGTTCCCGTCTTCACCATAACCCAGGTGATCGTAGTGCGCACCTATGATCACGGTGTACTTTGCTCCGTTATCAATGAAGGCGGCAATGTTATTACCGGTTCGTTCGGTCCTGTTGATGGTTATGTTCAGGTCTATTGGAATGCCGCCTTTATTGTTTGCTCCTGCTATATACTTTTGATAGGCCTTATTTGATAAGTAAGCTACAGGTATTCCGACTGTTTCGTAAATGGATTGCTTATTATAAGCTGGCGCCCATTTGCCACCATAACTATCATAGAATATCACACCGGTAGCGCCTTGCTTTTCCAATTCTTTGGTCTGGTCATACATATACTTCTCCGACTCAAAGTGTGCGTCATTAGCCTGGTCCTGATCTTTAAACAAAGGCACCATCCATATATTTCCCTGTTCAGTTACTCCGGGTACGATATCGCCGTTCACATGCTTTGTAGGGCTGAAAGGCAGCGGGAATGCCTCATCTTCCATGTGCATCAGCGTACCGTTGATACGTATGACTGTTGCGCCTGAGATCTCTTTTCCATAAACAAAATGGAATGGGTAAAGGTATTCTCTCTTATAGGATCTTATGCCTTCCGCCATGTATCTCTTTATAATATATTCAGCAGCAATTCCTTCCCCCCTCGTGCCCGTGCGACGACCCTCAAGCTCTTCGGAAGCAAGGTAGGTGATATCGTTTTTCACTTGCATCAGCATTTTCCTGTCCGCCTTACTTTGTGCCTGTGCAAAATGACCGGCAGAAAGCAGGGTAAGAAGAGAAACTGTGGTAAATACACGTATGATCATAAGCTCCATTTAATTTAACGCAAATGTAATAAAAAGCAGCGGATAGGCGTGCTAAGGAACGGTGACAATGGTTATTAATTTCCCGGTAGTCAGGCTTTCATGAATGACAATTCATCATCCTGATTGTCTTAAGAGCCGCTATGTTTCAGCTATAAGCGATGGATGGTTCTGTTATATATGAAAGGTATAACCGATAACACCCATTGGTTCAATAAAAGTAAAGTGCTGGCTGGCCTTACCTCCATATATGGTTGTATTAATATCCGGCAGGTTGATGTAACCGGCTTTAAGCCTTGCCAGAATAAATACATGCCTGAACAGATCGAGCTGGAAACCCATATTTGCCGTAAAACTATAGCCTGCAAGATGGTATGCCTTTTTATTTGCATCCATATCGTGCTTGGGTGGTTGCCCCAATATATCTGCGTCACTATCCGGTATCAGCATACCGATACCTGCCGCACCAGTTACTGCAAGCGCATGTTTATGGTTCTTAGATATCCACAATTGCTGCAGCCTGCCAAATTCCACACTGAAATCATTCAAACCGTCACAATGTTCAAAGTTGGAGACAAAACCTTTAGGTAAATTATCAATATAGGACGGCCCGTTATTGTTGATCTCGCAGTCTTCACCTACTACAACCTCTGTATTATGGTATTCACCAATATTATTGCCTTTTGTTATACTGCCGGTGAGGTGGGTGGTTTGTTTGGCCATTGTATAACGCATATGGTCCATACCTACTGATATGAAGTTCTTATCGCTTAGAAAGTATCCTATACGATAATTATACTGCGGGTTGGTGAATTTCGTAGGATTCACATAATCTGAATTCAGATTTGATGCGTCATCTGTTGCACTTATGTAATTGATCTTAAAATCATATCCATCCCCTTTAAAGTGCATATTGGTATGGCTGTATGTAGAGCGGTTGTAACCCCAGAAAAGGAAGAATTTACCCGACCGCTGGTAGAGGTAATTTGTCTCGATTATTTCTGTTTTCTTTTTCTTCTTTTCAGAAGGAAGCGAGTTATTATCTTTTTCGGTCTGTGCAAATGCATAGAATGAACCGCTCATTAAGAGCAATGCCGCAATTATTTTTTTCATTTTTACCCTGAATTTTAAAAAGCAAAAGTATTTTCAGGAAACATAGAAAAACATGATGATAATCAGTTTATAAGAGGTTTAAGGAAAACCAAGTTTGCGAGTAAGTTATGTTGGGTACCAGGGCTCTTTCATTTGGTTGTTATTACCATTAACCATTGCCCTCCCGATAAAAATCGGGACTTTGTGCCGGGTGGTATTGTTAATCAGCACATGTAATATAAGAATCTTCTCCATTAGATTTCCTTGTCGCATTTTTCTATTTTTTTGCACACCTTACATTTGATAATCAATCGTTTATCATAAATCATTGTCGTATCATTGTCGCACTTTTGCCCCTACTTTTTAAGTTCGATGGGAAGCCTCCCGATTGATATCTGGACTATGGGATTTAATCCGCGGCGTCGGATAGCACAAGAGTTACCAAATTATTACCGAATTCATTGTCGCATTTTTACATTTTTTTGTGGATAAGTCATATTATAAATGTGGTTGAAATGCTTTACTGTCAGCCTTATTGCAAATATCAAAATGTCGTATCATTGTCGTACTTTGTCGCATTGTGTGCCCTGCGCGAGAGGGCAGCCCCCGCAAGGGCAACCCCTACATGACCATTGTTATCTGTCCTGCGCGAGTTGGGGCGGACACATTGGTGCCGCCCCTACATCCCCGAAATAATAGCAACCAAACCCCGAAATCCCTGATTATTTTTGAACCTGCAAATGTAAGACACAAATTTTAAATTACCAAATATAATATCTATGATAGTACAGTTTTTGGGCTATGATAAAAAGTTTTTTTGGTGGTAAGTAATTAAGGAGTATTTATTTATGTATTATAAAGTTTTGGAAAAGCGAAAGTGCTATTGTCTGAACCGCTGATTCAGTTGATTCAATTGAGTTCGCTGAATTCTATGTACAACATGTAATCACGCTCCCGATAGCCATCAGGATGGGTAAAAGATTTGTAGCAAAGGATATTACCCCCGTTACACATGCCCCGTATGTGGTGCAACCTATTCGCATTGGATAAGGTACGCAAGGGAGACCCGTGCGTATATGGGAACCAAGCAGACCGCAGCCAAGTGCGGGTTGTTGGACAGGACAGGCCTAACCACCTCCCCCTTCGGGTACTCCTCCTTGAAAAAAGGAGGAGAGTTTGCTCTGCTGCGTATTGCGTGGGGTTGCACCGCCTACAGGGCGCGAGTGTTTTTTTGTTTTTTCTACAAACCTTTCATCTGTTGCGGCCGAGTGATGACATGGGGTTAAAAAGACCACCCCGGTTAAATTCAAATCCTTCAGTTTGCATAACGTCCCGCTCCTTGATGGTTCGGCAAATGCTCACCATGGGAGGGGGCGGGTGCGCGAGTGGACCACCCCTGCCTATTTTGCGGCCGTCACCGAAAATAGTCTGCCCCCCCTAAAAACAGGGTGGGAGTGTGTTATGCAGCACTTATTTCGTGGGCCTTGATTTTGGGGAGTGCATTGGCTGGGCTGTCAGTGCCTCGCCCCTCTCAAGAGGGGAATTGCTCTACTGCGTGTTTCGAACTACTCTTATTTTACAGAATAGAATTACTGAACGTACAAGCGAGCGTGGCAACGGACGCTTAATAGTAGCCCTTCGGCTAAGCTCAGGACAAGTCAAGCTAAGTAGGGCCTGCTGGTTAAGTCACGTTAATTTTTGCATATAAGTATAATATATATAAATTCGTTTTACTAGATAAAAAGGCACTTGCCCGGCCAATTTGACCAGGTTAAGTACCAGCACAATGGAGGCGATCCATGATTCGCT
>CAIMDZ010000061.1 GCA_903839875.1 uncultured Bacteroidota bacterium | reverse complement strand
GATGAAGTGTTGGCAACTGCTTTATTAGATAGATTATTGTTCCAATGTGAGGTCATAAACCTAACCGGGAAAAGCTACAGATTACAAAACCGTAAAACAATATTTGAAAACATTACAAACTAAACTACTTTTACAAACTATACATTCCTTGTTGCCAAAATCTCTGCATTCCTGATTGCCATTTTCTCTGCATTGTTACTTACCAGCTACAGATGTTGTTGCAACGCTAATTCCAAACGCATATTTATCACACATGTCAGCTCTTTTTCTGCATGGTATTATCAGAAAGCCGCCAAGGTTTATTTATATAACATCTGAACAAAGGGAAAAAGTAGCTAAAACACTTACGAGCGAGCTTGAGCAAGATAATATAGACAATGCGTTCTCAAAACACCATCGCCAAACAAATGCTAAATGCTCTTATAAAGGAATAGAAATCACCCTGTTAAATGGCATGTTTACCAATAGGACCGGTGTAATGAATTTATCAGACAAACCAACAACATCCCTTGAACGCACACTAATTGACATCACCGTGAGACCAAGTTATGGCGGTGGTGCCACTGAAGTTCTTAAAGCATTTATTAGCGCTAAAGATAAAATTGACGCTGACGTTTTAGTTAGCTATTTAGACCGTTTTGACTATACATATCCATACTACCAAAGCATTGGTTTTTATCTGGAAAAAGCAGAATATAATACATTGCAAATTCCCAAACTGAAAAAAAGAAAGAAATTTGTTGACTTCTACTTAGACTATGCAATTGAAGAACCTGCTTATTCCAAAGACTGGCGGCTGTTTTATCCAAAGAACCTTGAAAAGGAAAATTTAAACATGTAAGTAAACAAGCAGTATTCATTAAAGGCTTCTGGAAAAATTAGAGGATCTCACAGGATCAAGCAGAAGCTTGGTTCTGAAATTCGGAAGGGCTACTTTTTCGAAAAAATTGCACACGCACTCAGCACTCACCCATACTCACCCATACTCCCCCGGCTCAATTCCTTTTTGTTTCAGAAAGGCTTCAAGGGCATGTAGCTGAGGGTCTTTTATGTCCATGTTTTTGTTTTATCGCGAATTGTTGCACCCGCCTCGGTGGGATGATAACATGGGAGCCTCACACCGGCCCTACCGGATGAAGGATCGGGATAGACTTCCAAAAGAGAGGGAGGTGTTACGTGAGTGCGAGATGACCACCCCAGTTCAATTCAAATCCTTCGTTTTGAATTGAACATCCCACTCCTAAAAACAGGAGGGGAATGTGTTACGTAGGCGTGAGATTTCCCGTGCGTGGTTGTTGGTGATGACACCAACAACGATGGGAGACCAAAAAATATTATTAAATTATATAATGCATAGTGCAACCTAATAATTAAGTAATTAGCCCCATTGAGCAATTAAGCAATTAAATTGTACTTTTGCCGCTCAACTAGAAATTGTGAAAGCTATTATTCCGGTTGCCGGTGCGGGAACAAAATTGCGCCCGCTTACATATACCCAGCCAAAAGCGCTTATACCGATTGCAGGCAAAACCATCCTTGGCGTTATTATTGACCAGTTACTGGATGCGGGTGTTGATGAATTTGTTTTTGTAATCGGCTACCTCGGCGAAAAGATACAACGCTACATAGAAAAGGCATATCCAAACCTCAAGCATACCTTTGTGAACCAGAACGACCGTCGCGGCACAGGCCATGCTATTTGGCTGACCCGCGATGCTGTACATGAAGACGAGGTGATGATAGTGCTGGGCGATACCGTGTGCGACTATAATGTAAAAGACATTATCAATAGCCCGGTTTCCCAGATTGGTGTGCGTAAGGTGGACGATCCGCGTGGGTTTGGTGTGGCTGAGCTCAATGATAAGGATATTGTGCTGCGCATGGTGGAGAAACCCCTGATCCCAAAGTCGAACATGGCAATGGTAGGCATTTATTACATAAAAGAAACAAATGCTATGTTTGGCGCCCTTGAAAGGCACCTGAATAATACGGCAGATGAGAATGGCGAATACCACCTGACCAATGCCCTGCAGCATATGATAGAGGATGGCATAAAATTCCATGCTTTCCGTGTCACCAACTGGTTCGATTGCGGTAAAAAAGAGACTTTGCTATCTACCAATGCCATATTGCTGAAACAAATGGAGGATGAGCATCCCGAAAGGCAGCAACCATTATCGTTTAATAATACGGTTATTATTCACCCGGTAAGCATTGCAGAAGGTTGCACCATCCGGAATTGTATCATAGGGCCCAACGTTACTATCGGGGAGTATACCAAAGTGGAATCATCAATAATAAAAGATACCATAATAGGTTCGTATGCCGAACTCCAGCATATTGTGCTTAATTCGTCCATAATTGGTAATGACGCATATGTGCGTGGCCTTAGCCAAAGCCTGAATATCGGGGATAACACTGAGATAGACCTGGGGTAGGGGGTTGATTAGTTGATAGGTTGACAAGTTGATTAGTTGTTATTCGACTGATCTCATGAGGACAAGTTGATTAGTTGATAGATCGGGCATTATAGTATATTTATTTTCAGTTATAACCAAAGAATGGATTTATACTGTAAACACGGTAAAATAGTGCATTTATAATTGCAGGCTTTGCGAGCTTAGCAACTTCGTAAAGCGGTTATTACCAAAAAAATATTACTCGTGTGTTTGCGGCTTTGCGCCTTTGGGTGATACTTTTTTTGCACTTATTTATACCGTGTGAAGTATAATGGCTTGTGGTTACCCCTTGCTTTTAGTACTTTTGCACCCCTAATAATACAGCCCATGTGGCATGATATAGCCGCTTTTATTATAAAGTTCCGAATTGCCCTGCTTATTTTTTTATTAGCGAGTACCGGCATAATGGGTTATTATGCCTCGCAGGTGAAGATCAGTTATGACTTTACCAGCGCCGTACCAACCGATAATCCAAAGTACATTGAATACCAGAATTTCAGGAAACAGTTTGGTGAAGATGGAAACCTGATGGTCATTGGCGTACAGACCGATTCTTTTTTTTCTCCTGCTTTTTTTAATGATTATGCAGTTCTCGCAAGGGATATTGATTCTGTAAAATCAGTGGAAAATGTTTTGAGCATACCTATGGCCATTACCCTGGTCAAAGATACCACCACCCAAAAACTGAAGGTTATACAGATTGCCGGTAATCCTCCGTTTGCCAATGTGGATAGTATAAAAGAAATATTTTACAACCTGCCGTTTTATAAAAATTTCCTGTACAATCCTCAGACCAGGGCCTATGCAATGGCCATCAGGATTGAGAAAACGGTTTTGAATTCCGAGAAAAGAGCCGGGGTGATTGATAACATTGTAACACTGGGAGATGCATTTGGTAAAAAGTATCATGTGGATATGCACTATTCGGGTCTGCCGCTTATCCGTACGCAGATGGCAGTAAAGGTGCAAAGCGAAATGAAGCTGTTCCTTATTGTGTCTTTTTTGCTCACAGCTGTTATTCTGGTTCTGTTCTTCCGGTCGGTTACTGCAGTTTTATCATCCATGCTTGTAGTATCTACAGGGGTTGTATGGTCTATGGGCACTATTGTATTACTTGGTTATAAGATCACTTTACTTACTGCTTTGATCCCACCCCTCGTAGTAGTAATTGGTATCCCTAATTGTGTATACCTGCTCAACAGGTATCATTATGAGTATTACCGCAACCGGAATAAAATGAAGTCGCTGCTGCGGATGGTGGACAGGATGGGCATTGTGACGTTCTTCACCAATCTTACAGCAGCAATAGGTTTTGGGGTATTCTTCTTTACAAAGAGCGTATTGCTTAAGGAATTCGGGTTGGTAGCAGGGATAAACATTCTCGGGTTGTTTTTTATATCTCTTATTTTTATCCCGGCATTTTTCAGTTTTCTGCCGCCTCCCAATGTGCGGCATACCAAGTACCTGGAGAGCACGTGGATAAACAAACTGCTCACGAATATCGGGGATTGGGTGTTCAGTCACCGGTCATGGATCTATATTTCTACTGCGGTTATTTGTACCTTTTCAGTTATCGGGTTACTGCGCTTGCGTAATGACGCGCACATTGTAGACGACCTTCCCAAATCGGATAAGGTGTTGGTGGACCTGAGGTTTTTTGAGAAAAATTTCAGAGGTGTAATGCCGCTGGAAATAATAATTGATACCCGCAAAAGGAACGGGGCTTTGTCGCTCGATATCTTAGGTAAAATGGACAGGCTGATAGATTCATTAAAAGAATATCCCGAGATAGGCAAGCCGCTTGCAATAACTGAAGGTATAAAGTTTGCTAACCAGGCTTATTTCGGCGGAGACTCCAGTAATTATGAAGTGCCGGGTGATAAAATACAGGGGGCCTTTATTATGCCCTACCTGCAATCGAATAAGGGCGATTCAACATCCATGTTCAGTAGATTGCTCCATTCATTTATTGACAAAAGTAAACAAAAAGCGCGCATCAGTGTAAGCATGGCTGATGTGGGTTCACGCCGTTTGCCGGGTTTGCTGGATAGTATCAGGCCGCAAATAATCAGGATCTTTGATACGGCAAAGTATTGCCTGAAATTAACCGGCAATGATGGCGTTGATGTAAGTTATGGCGGCAGCAGTACAGATTCTGCCAAACAACATGTTGATATTACTTTTACAGGCACAAGTGTCACCTTCCTCGAAGGCAGCAAATTTATTGTTAACAGCCTCAGAGACAGTCTGATACTAGCGTTCCTCATCATATTCGGATGTATGATCGTTTTGTTCCGTTCGTGGCGTATACTGCTCATTTCCATTGTAGTAAATATTGTGCCCCTACTTATTACGGCCGGTCTTATGGGATGGGTAGGTATACGTATCAAACCTTCTACCGTACTTGTATTCAGTGTGGCGCTGGGTATTACCATTGATGTTACGATACGATTCCTGGTCAATTTTAAGCAGGAACTGGCCCGCCACGATGATAGCATTGCAGATACAGTACACCGCACCATACATGATACAGGATTAAGTATTATTTATACTTCCCTGATCCTTATTGCCGGATTCAGCGTATTCATACTTTCCCAGTTTGATGGTACCAAATCTCTTGGATACCTGACTTCCGTAACCCTGTTCCTGGCAATGGTAACTAACCTGACCTTGCTTCCGGCTTTATTATTGTGGATGGATAAGGTGATCGAGAAGAAAAATAATGCAGCCGCCTTCCTGATGGGTGAAGACGATAATGATGTGATTAAGCTTACCGATTAAGGGACGATGACAAAAGAAATCCTTAGATATTCTTCTCCATCATTAAATGAGGTATGCCTACTTCGGTAAATTCATCACCGGCTACCGTATAACCCAATCCCCTGTAAAAGCCTACAGCTACTTTACGCGCGTGCAATGTGATCTTGTTATAGCCCTGTTCTGAACAATATTTTTCGGCGGCAAGTACCAACTGCCTGCCAATACCCTTACCCTGCCACGCGTTTGAAACGGCCATTTGCCTCAGCTGAACCACCTTGTCACCTTTTTGCTGCAGCATCAGGCAAGCTATCAGTTCAGCCGCACATTCAGCAATCATGATCGTATCAATCTGATCCCTGCCCAGGTCCTCATTTTTTAACGACAAGCCCAGTGGCTTGCGGAGTATTTCTTCGCGCAATTCCCAAACTGCCTGGTATTTGTCCGATGATGAGGTGATCTGTGAAATGGTTATATCGTCAGCCATGCTATTTTATTTCTATTACTGTTTCCTGCTTAGGCTCTATTTTGAATTCCACTACTTTTTCCGCAGCGCCTGCCTGGCCCGGCCCTTTCTGGTAATGTACCTGGTATTTTCCCGGTTGTATCTGCAAATGCCGGCTCCTTGGCTCATTCAGATCAAGGTTCGAAAAAGCCATGAATTTATCTCCCAGCCGCTGGTAAAGTATGACCGTTCTTACCGATCCATCAGAAATAAACTTTGCAAAACCCGGATGCGGTATAGTGATGCCTGATTCAAAAAAATCCAGGTCCACATTGCGTATATCCTTTGGGAAAGTATTTATTTCTATATGGTAATTGCCCGGTTCGTACAATATTTTTTCATTCATTTTCTGATCCTGCACCCTGCCTGATATTTTATTCCTTTCCGTTACGGTAGCCGTCCAGTTTTCGGTAATGGGTGTGCTTGGATCATCTCTGTAGCCAAAACTAAGCGCAGTGTTTTTTATTGTCACCACTACCTTATTTTTCTTATTCGCCACAACTGTAATACCATTCAATACCGTACTCGTATTACTGGCAAAGGTTAGGTCATAAACCCCCGGAGCCATTCCTTTTTGTGGGTCAGGATTGCCGTCGGCATCCACAAACCTGAAGAACTTAAAGGCTACCTTCTTTGTTTTGGAATCCACCAGCAATATCTGCGGAGAGCTTGAGTAGAACTTACCCAATCCGTTTGTAAAGTATACTTCGAGAGTGGTCTCACTGTTGTCCTCTGTTTTTACAGTGAATTCCTGTTTCTTAGGTGGTTCCGGCTTACTTACTATAGGCACAGGTTCCGGCTTGCTTACCACAGTCACGGGTTCCGGTTTTAAAGCAGGCAGCTCTGGCAATTTGAACTGTGTATAATTATGTTCTTCGATTACAAAGATCACATTGAAAGCCCTGATTGGGTTAACTTTTAGCTTAGCGATCTTATCTGTCTTTGGTATTACCGGTGTGTCCAATGCTAAAGTTGGCAGGGGTGGTAAATTTTGAATGGCCTTTGTTTTATTCTGTGCAGGCGGCGTAACCTTCAAAATCTTAAACCCGGCTATTGCTAATTCATCTACCTGCTGCACTTTAGGCAATAGTATGGCAGGCGGCGGATCGTTGGCCAGTACAGGTAAATGTATCCCCGATTCCATGGCCGGCAGTTTACCGGACGTCTGGATGGTTATTTTGAATTGTTTCATTCCCGCAGCTGCGATTTCGGGCAGATTATCACCGGCAGGCGCCCATGCTTTCACAGGCGGTATGTTCACCTTCAGCACACTGGGCACATTGGTAGTTTGTATTTCTTTATAATCGCTTTTAAAGATTTTCAGCTGTGGCCTGAATGCTTCTACTATAGTGCTTACTGCCCTGGGTATGTCAGTTTCATTTGTTACCTGCAGAAAATCGCCCATACACGAATAGGTGGTTTTCAACGTAGGGTCATTTTCAAGGCTCACTATATATGGCTTGAAGAAAACCTTACTCTTCACCAGCGATTTCATTACCTGGCACAGATCACCCCCGCAGCTTTCACCGCCATCCGTTATCAGTATGATACTGTATGCATTACGGGCTTCATCCAGTATGTCCTTATTGGCTGCTTCTGTTAATGCAAAGGCAATTGGCGTTACACCCAACGGATGAATATCCTGTAGCCTCAGGTACATCTGGTCCCTGTTGTCTATACCGAAAGCCACCTCGTTCTTAGTGTCGTAACAATTATTTTCCGGCACGGTGCTCTGGTGACCGAAAACCCTGAGCCCGAATTCCACCTGGTTGTTTACCGCATAAACGCTGTCCATCAGCCGCATGATCAGTTCGCGGGCAGCCTTATATTTTTCCTTGCCGCTTGCCCATGGCTGTATCATGCTCGATGATTCATCGAGTAATATCAATATGCGCGACTGCATATACTCCCCCTTTACCTGGGCCGAAGTATTAAACGCACAAAAAACAATCAGAATAAATAATATAAACCGCCTTAACCGCATGGATCACCAAAGGTTACAAACCTACGCCAAAATGAATAAATTAAAAATTCAAAAGAATAAAGTTATTAACAAAAGACGATTGTACATTTTTTGTATTAAAAAATTTAACAGGAATTACGTTATTGTAAGGTGCCGCAAAAGCTAAATCAAACTTCCAAAAGCAATTACCGCTTTTCTAAACGAAATTGTCCCATACCCCACGGATAATTTCATAAAAAAACGATGCACATGACAAAAATCACACGCATCGTCTCATCTTATCCACACATTCTTTAATGGTACACCACTTCCATACCCAGCCTCAGGGCTATGTCGCGTTCCAGTTGGGCGCCGCGGCTTTCCTGCCAGCCGGGCAGCATATGCACCTCATCGCATTCCAGCATTCTCTTTATCTCGCTACGCACTGCCTCATCCCATGGCCGCGTCTCATCATTTATCCCTATTGGGTTTATTACCTGGTAACCCATATTTATCAGTTGGTTTGCCACCAGGTTGAATTTGTCTGTTACATGTGATTTCGGAAGCCCTGTAATTTTCCCGGCCACGTATGCAGTTCGTATCATAATAGTTGATTTTAGTAGTTTGAATTAATTATCCTTAGGTTTTAAATAATCATGCCATGGAACGCGTTAATTGTTTCCTGCGAGGAGTGATAACTGTTAAATTTTCCGATGGCATTGTGAACCAAAACTTTATCCATTCAGATAAAGAACGACAATAGTGTTCTCAGAAATTTAGGGCCCACGGGGGCTGGCTTTTTTTTACGTTGTTGTGTTCTTGCATTTTCCATAAATGTCAGCAACATTTCATGCTTCAATGCCCTTCTTGTCTTCATAACGGGTTTTAATTTAAAGAATGATTAAATATTTTTATTTTATGCCGCTTTTTTAGCTTCTATGTAAAACAGTTCGTCCTGCACTACCTCTATACCTATCTGCATCAATAATGGTGCCACATGCTCCTTATTCCTGTCAGCCAGCAGTAAATCTTTAGCCGGTTCTTCATGCAATCGGATGTAAGCCGGTAATTTGTCTTTCAGTTCCTGCAGCACGGTATTCCAGTTGCGGCCCTTCAGGGTCTTTAACCTCGGCGTACCCAGCCTGAAACCTGCCACCCCATGCAGGGTCCCAATGCTTCTGCGCCTGCTGAACAGCGTTTCCTTATTGGCCAGGCAATAATTCCTGGCAGTTTCATAGGCCATCAGTTTTGTCTGTGCAAGGTTCAGCAATTCATCCTTGTGATGATCCATCAGGTCGTTTACTTCCGCTTCCACCAGCTTGTTTATTTCCCCTTCGCGCTGCTCAGCTACCGCATAGGCTGTCAAGGCTGCCTCAAATTGTTCGGCGGTTATTCCATTTTTTAACTTTTGTTTGTTTGGTTTCATATTTTATTTTTTCTAACCCACGGATTACATAATCTTCCCAAAAAATACGTGCCATTAGGGTTTTGTGTTAATAAATAAATGTTTGTTTGTTATCCTGTCTAAATTTCTCAGAGGGTAAAAAGTGAGTTTTCGATACCCCTTTGCGTGAAACTTTTTCTTTGTCGCATTGAATCATACATTTGGCCACTACGCAGCTATGCTGCTTACTTTATTCAGCCATACATTTACCGCCGCCAGTGCTGTGTTGTACTTATCTATAAATTGCTGGTCACCTGCATAGATCAGGTCATTGGCCCTTGTCAGTCCGCTGATGATAGACGAATGGTCCTGCCCGCCGAAATAATTGGCAATCTGCATTAGTGTCACATCCGGGAAATGCACCCTGATGAACATAGCTGCTATAAACCGAAGTTCCACAATCTCACGTTTACGTGTTTTCAGTTTATAGAGTTCCGGTTGCATATCAAGGCTAAGCGCTATTACCTGCAACATCCGTTCAGGTGTTCTGAAAATTTCAGTTTCTATCGGGCACAATAACATAGCCACATTCATTCCTGTTTTTGTCCTGATCTTTTGCTGCGCAGATCTTGCTATACTCCGCGCCGTACTTGTTCTTAATCCTGGTGAGTAGATCATAAAATAACTATTTAATTTTTCTAAAAAAATGTAAAAATTGTTCGCGTATAACTTTGTCTCCTGTCTACCAATCAACTTGTCAACCAATCATGCTGCCCTCCTCATCCCATTCGCCTCCTGTATCAACAATGTTGCCGCATGCAGGTTGCCTTTGCTTTCCTCTTTTATATGGTTGATTATTGCTTCATCATATACACCATTTGCTCTGCATACCAGTTCCACATCCTTCGGACCGGGATAGCCAAGTGTTATGAACCTTTGCCATATGCTTTTATATATTTCCTCAAACCCGGTTTTCTTCATGCGCACACCTTCAATGATCCTTGTGCGCAGCTGATCACCACCCAGCATCACCATCCCCGAATTACCCGACAGGCTGTTGACAAGAAATACCAGTAAATGCAGCACCCTGTCTTTCAGCTTTTCCGCATCATCCACTATCACCAGCGATTCCTCCCGGTTGCCTATGTGGTCAGTAAATGCCTGTATCATTTCGGGCATGGTACCTTTTGCAGCTATCCCTGCAGCATGCAGCAAGGCGGTGATAAATGTCCTGCGGTTATGCTCTTTATTTCCTGCCAGGTAGTAAGTGTGGTCATTTTCGCGCACATACCTGGTTGCCGTAAATGTTTTACCCAAGCCTTCGCCAATGGCTATACCATACGTCATTGCATAATGCTGTGCATCGCTGAAGAGTATGCGCAGCAGCAGGTGTGCGCTGGTATCGGCAGGCTGCCACTCACCGCAATAAAATCCTACCTGCCTGGCTATATTATGCCATAGCCGGTCACTGATCAGTTCCCAATTGTTGTGCTTTACCTGCGATATGGTGGATATGCCTACACCCTCCAGGCTTTCGGCAGCCCTGGTTTGTGTTTCAAATTTTTGCACATAGCGTACCAGTGCATCCCTTACTTGTTTCTTTTGTTCGTTTGTCATGATATATTGTTTTTAGAAGTTACAGATAGTGTTTGGGGTTAGCTTGAAGTTGTATTTTAATTTTTATAGACAAAATATTTGGCATAAATCATTTTTATTATTATCTTTGTTCCTGGAATATCCGAAATAACATGGCAAAGATAATCCATTATTTCTGACATTTCCAAATTTTGTGGATAAATAAACTTAAATTTGCAACATGAACTTCGCAGGCAATTTAAAATTTCTTAGAAAGAAAGCGGGCAAAACGCAGGATGCGCTTAGCTCTGAGGTCAGTATTGGGCGCACAACCATCGCCAATTATGAGGCCGCAATCAGCGAACCAAATCTGGAAACTTTACTCACATTTTCCAATTATTTTGGAGTAACGCTGGACGAACTGCTGTCAAAAAACCTGACGGCTGAATCGAAATCCAATGACAAGGACTTAATGTTAAGGGCCGCTTACTCCCGCAAAAACCACGCTTTTAGCGGAGTACCCCGTGTTATTGCTGTGGATAATAGTGGCAATGACAACATTATTTATGTGCCGGTAAAAGCGCGTGCAGGTTACCTGCTTGGTTATGGGGATGCCGAATTTATGGAGACGCTTCCTACGTTCCGTTTGCCGGGTCTGAACAATTCTACTTACCGCATGTTCGAAGTAGAAGGCCCATCCATGGCGCCAAACGTGCTCAACGGCGACCGTATCATCGGCGAGTGGGTAGATGGCCTTGATAAGATCCGCGACAACCGTGTTTACGTGATCGTACATACCGGTGGTGTTGCCGTAAAGCGTGTCATCAACCGCCTGGCAGAGCGTGGAAAATTGTACCTCAAATCAGATACAATAGCTCACAGGCACGAATTCCCTACAGTTGAAATTGATCCCGAAGACGTAAAAGAAGTATGGTATGGCCGCATGAAAATAAGCAGCGACTTCAGCGAGCCCGCCGAAGTGTACCATCGCCTCGCCGACCTGGAAACAGATGTGATGGAGATGAAGAGTATGCTGAAGAAGGGGGAGTAGATACCAACTGGATTTACCTGGTAACGAAATATTAAAGACAATAATCTCTTTAGTATTTCGTTATCTTTACATATTCAAAAGACCAAAATCATGCATTTTCGCTCTATCCTTGTTTTATCTATAATTGCAATTACTTTCTTTAGTTCTGCAATATCTGCGCAGGGAATAATTACTACTGTTGCGGGGAAGGGTCAGTATACCAGCAACGGTGATGGTGGACCTGCCACCGCCTCAATTATCAATCGTTCGTCTGTTCCTTTTTGTATAGATCGTGCAAACAATATCTATTTCAGTGACATCAAAAACAACCCATACAATAATTACACGAATACCATCTGGAAAATTGACGGAGTATCTGGAATCGTTAGTTCAATATTCGATACCTCTTCAGGACCATGGTCATACGGAGCAAATGCAATGTGTATTGATAGTTCCGGTAACCTGTACTTATGCATAGCAGCAATGATCTGGAAGGGAAACATTTATTCCGGTGATATTAACCTTATTGCCGGGCAAACGACAGGCAGTGGCTATGGTGGCGATAACGGACCTGCTTCAGCTGCCTCATTCTGCGGTCCTTCTGCAATTGATGTCGACAAGTACGGTAACCTCTTTATCGTAGATTGCGACCGCGTAAGAAAAATAACTGCAACGACAGGGATTATTACAACCATTGCCGGGGGAGACACAACCGGCTTGCTTGGAGATGGTAACCCTGCGACAAATTCAATGTTGTATCAGCCTTCTGATGTAAAAGTTGATGGCAGCGGAAATGTTTTTATTGCTGACTCCCGGCATTACCGGGTCAGGAAAATAGACGCAGTAACGGGCATAATCAATACCATTGCAGGGAACGGAATCGATAGCTTCAGCGGTGATGGCGGCGCAGCTACACTGGCATCAATGAGTAGCATTTCAAGTATTTCATTAGATGCGTCAGGAAACATTTATCTGTCTGAACAGGGTTACCTTTACTGGCCTGTCAAAATCAGTAAAATAAGGAAGGTCGATGCCGCAACCGGTACCATAAATACCATATCCGGCCTTGGCCTGTCCATCAGCGATAATATTCCTGCAAGCGGTGCGGCGCTGAATCAAACAATCATTGGTACTGACAGATCCGGCAACGTGTATCTTAATGACCAGTCGGTAAACAGGATAAGACGAATTGACGAAGCTTCATCAGTTATCACCACTATTGCCGGTAATGGCGACAATTACGGCGGTGAGGGTGGCCCGGCGGTGAGTGCGTTTATCCATCCAAACCTGCAAGGCAATAACTGTGTTGACGGCAATGGCAACATATATTTTGCGGATGGTTACTATAAAATAAGAAAAATAGAAGCCACAACGGGTAACATCATTACCATTTGTGGAAATGGGATTATGGGATTTTCCGGCGATGATGGCCCCGCTACGGCCGCAAGAATAAATATGGTAAATGGCATCTGCACGGACGCTTTGAACAACGTTTATTTTACGGATAACGGCACAAGGGTGAGGAAAATTGATGCCATCTCAGGTACAATCACCACCATTGCAGGCAGCGAATGGCGCGGAGTTCCGGGAGATGGCGGACCCGCTACCGCCGCACAATTGGTCTATGCAACCGGGCTAACCTTCGACGGTGCATGCAACCTCTTTATTGCAATGAATAACGGGATCAGAAAAATTAACACAGCCGGAATAATCTCTACCATCAATACAATCCCTGTCAATGCCAATCAACTCGCGGCAGACGTGGCAGGAAATATCTATTATACCGAAACCTACAACAACCAGGTAAAGAAAATAGACGCCACCGGCAACATCACCTTAATAGCCGGCAACGGTTATGGCGGCGGAAATGGCTATGGCGGATACACTAGCGATGGCTGCATCGCCGATACCACTGAACTCAATCTACCTGCAGGCATTGCAGTAAATGCAGCCGGTGATGTTTTCTTCTCTGATGCCCTCAACAACCGCATAAGGGTGGTGAATGCAACCAACGGAAACATTTATACTGTTGCCGGCACAGGCTATGGCGCCCAATACTTTGAAGGCTGGAACTGTGCCGATCCCATCCTTAGCCCGTTCACCGGCGGCTTTACAGGTGATAACGGCCTTTCTCCTAACGCCGAACTTTATTATCCTTCGGGCCTCAGCCTCGATGCAGCAGGTAATTTGTATGTCACTGACCAGATGAACTACCGTATACGCAAAGTTAGCGGCACCACCTATGTGCCGCAGGTTCATCCATCCGCAACATTCGGCATTGTACCAAATCCGTCAACAGGGCGTGTGGCGATAAATATGCCGGACAATCACGGGCAGGTGAACCTGACTGTTTGTAATGTGCTGGGTGAGCGGGTTTACTTTGCGACGATAACATCGTCTGCCACTGAGGTTGACCTGTCGGGGCAGCCATCGGGTATGTATTTGATCACTGTGAAAACGCGGCAAAATACTGCTACGCAGAAGCTGGTGATCAATCATTGATCGGTAAGAAAAACCAAAAATCGCTCGATTGAAAAACAATAGTTCAGATCATCAAACCCCTGCTAAATAGCAGGTCCTTCTCCGCGACGAACGCAGGCTTTCGTTCTCAAGCTTTTAAATCATTATACTCCAGGTGCATCTTCATGTACCTCGCCACAAACGGGCAGTACACAATAATTTTCAGGTGCTGCGCCCGTGCATAATCCAAAACATACTTTACCAGTGCAGCACCAACCCCCTTTTTCCTATTTGCCGCAGGTACCAATGTATGCATCAATACCATGCTGCCCTTCAGCCAACGGTAAGTAAGTGTGGCATATTCACCGTCCTCAAATGGTATCTCAAACCGATACTCCTTCTTATTATTTACAATCTCCAAAACAAATTGTTTTAAACCTCACCAAAATTAATCATTATCCGATTCAGACTTCTAAGCAGATGTGTAAATAAACCCTCTTGATTTAGGAATCAGGCGTGGGATGGTATCAATAAAAAAAACTCCGGTAAAACCGGAGCCTTATAAACAAACCGGTATGAAACACACTCAATGTTTACCGGCAGTTATAACAAAATTAAAATGAAGGAAGTTTAGCTTTTACCCGATGCCTCCTCCTGGTGCTTCAGCACTTTGGCTTCTATGTAAAAAATGATCTCTTCAGCAATATTCTTCGATTGGTCACCCACCCGCTCCAGTTTTCGGATGATGGATAGCACATAAAGGGCATCATTCATGTTTTCGATATTTTCCTTTATACACTCACTCACCTTCTCTATTACCTCATTATTTATTTTATCCAGCACCTCATCTCTTTTGAAAATACTTCTTGCCAGTATGGTATCTTCTTTTTCAAAAGCAATCCTGGTATCTGTGAGTATCTTAATTGCTTCATCAAACATGCAGACCATATCTGTTTTGGCTAACACGCTATGATCAAATTCAGAAGTTGACTCCAAAACATACTTGGCTATCCCCTCCGCAATATCTCCTACCCGTTCCAGGTTAGTATTTATCTTCAATATGGCCAGCAAAAACCGCAGGTCAATCGCAACAGGGCAGTAGAGCGCAAAAATATCCTCGCAGTCCCTGTCCAGCTTAAGTTCAAAAGCGTTCACGCGTTTTTCCTTTAGTACGACTTCGCGCGCCAGGTCGCGATCAAATTTCAAAAGTGCAATGCGTGATTTGTTCAGCTGCGACTCCACCAGCGTCCACATACTCACCACCTCTACCTTTATCGCCTGTATTTCATTTTCTAACTGTGTCATAACAAAAATTAAATTAACTCCATATTTTTATACCATTCCCGCATACGCAACACCTCCCACTCCTTTGGAGAGGGCTGGGGAGAGGCCTGCCGCGTTAACTAAACCTCCCTGTTATATAATTCTGCGTCCTCTGATCAGTCGGATTAGTAAACATCTGCTTGGTATCATCATACTCCACCAGTTCGCCCATATAGAAAAACGCTGTTTTGTCACTAACGCGCGCTGCCTGCTGCATATTGTGCGTCACAATTATAAGCGTATAATTTTTCTTCAGTTCATGAAACAGCTCCTCAACAGTCGAGGTAGAGATTGGGTCCAGCGCCGATGTAGGCTCGTCAAACAAAAGCACTTCCGGCTCCATGGCTACTGCCCTTGCAATACAAAGCCTCTGCTGCTGGCCGCCCGAAAGAAAGGACCCTTTTTTTGTCAGGGAATCTTTGACCTCGTTCCACAGCGCCACGCTTGTCAGTGAATGCTCAACAATTTTATCCTTTTCTGCCTTTGGAAGTTTGATTCCATTCAGTTTGTATCCTGCCAATACATTGTCATAGATACTCAGATGCGGAAAAGGATTGGGCCTTTGGAAAACCATACCTATCTTCAGCCGCACAAATATCGGGTGCATCTCATACACATCTTCACCGTTCAGGAATATTTGCCCGTTAGAGGTTGCCCCTGCTATCAGCTCATGCATCCTGTTTATTCCCCTCAGGAAGGTTGTCTTCCCACAACCCGACGGACCCATCACTGCAACTACATTATTCCTGGGAATTTCTATGTTCACATTTTTTACAACGTGGTTATCTCCGAAATAAGAGTTATAATTTACTGCCTTTACAATTGTACTTTCCATTTTCTGGTAATAAGCTTTGTAAAAATGTTTAATAGTAGTACCCAGATAAGCAGTATGCATGAGGCGCCCCATGCAAGATCATGCCAGTCGTTGTAGGGGCTTGTCGCATAGTTGAATATCAGCAAGGGCAGGCTCTGCATAGGCTTTAATATATTTGTTGATAAATAAGGATTACCAAATGCCGTAAATAAAAGTGGGGCTGTTTCCCCGGCAATCCTTGCAACAGCCAGCATCACCCCCGATAGAATACCGCTAATGCCACAGGGAATAATAACTTTCAGTATAACCCGGTGAAATGGAATGCCCAAAGCATAAGCCGCCTCACGCAACGTATCAGGGAGTAATAATAATGTTTCTTCAGTTGACCGGATAATTATCGGCAACATCATAACTGCCAGGGCGGCACTACCTGAAAGCGCCGAAAAACCACCCAATGGTTTTACTAACCAGAAGTACGCGACTATGCCTATAACAATAGAAGGTACACCCTGCAAAATATCAACACAAAGCCTTGCCCAATAAGCAAGTTTGCTTTTTTTATTCTCACTAAGGAAAATACCGCACAATATGCCGAACGGAACAGCAATTACAGATGCAATTGCTATTATTATCATACTGCCCAGAAGGGCATTTGCTATACCTCCTCCTGCTTCACCAACGGGTTTGGGAAGGTTGGTGATAAAGTGCCAGTTGATCTTCGTAATACCGGCCTTAAGGATATAGATAAGTATAAAGACAAGCGGTACTACACAGGCACAGGCAAGTGCAATTACCAGCCCCTGAAAGCCGGTACTTTTACTGATCCTGTATTTCATTTGCACATTAGCAGCCATCATATCCTATTCATTTGCAAACCCTTTTATTAATCTTTTACCGATCATATTAATTACTACTGTAACAAGGAAAAGTACCAATCCAAGCTCAATAAGCGCTGAAAGATATTGTGGGTGGTCAGCTTCCGTAAATTCGTTGGCTATTACGCTTGCCATGGTATTTCCCGGAGCGAAGATACTTTTTGGTATCAGGCTGGTATTGCCTATTACCATGGTTACTGCCATGGTTTCACCAAGCGCACGGCCGAGTGATAAAAGAATACCTGCAAAAAGCCCTGATTTTGTATAAGGAAGTATCACATTCCTTATCACTTCCCAACGGGTAGCTCCAAGAGAATATGCAGCTTCCTTCAGATCCGAAGGTACCATTTGTACCATAGACCGCCCCAGGGATGCGGCATAAGGGATAATCATAATCGCCATTATCAAGGAGGATGTAAATATACCTACGCCGATAGGCGGTACGCCAATTTTAGTTTCGAAGCTTCTTACTATAGGTACCATTACTGCCAGACCCCAGAACCCATAAATAACAGAAGGTACAGCTGCGATCAATTCAACGGTGTTTTTAAGAAGGTTAGGAATCCAACCCGTTGGATAGTATTCGCCGAGGAAAAGTGCCACTGAAAAAGAAAAAGGGATAGAAATGGCCAGTGCGAGAAAAGATGTAAGCAGTGTACCTAATAAAAACGGGTAGGCGCCAAATACATCCCTTACAGGATCCCATGTTTTACCCCACAAAAAACTAAACCCTGTAACTTTTAATGCAGGTACCGATTGTACGATCAGGGTCAGGAAGATGCCAAGCATCAATACTACCATTAACAATCCTACAATTACTAGAGACCGCCTGAAAGCATTCTCCGCACGTATCTGCCGGTGTGAACGTCTGACCCGTTTAATTCCTTTCACGGCCTCCCATATTTTATTAGAAGTAATTACCCGTCTCAACGAGAAGTCGGGACGGGTAACTATTTGATTATCAGCCGAAGTATCCATTATTACTTAATTGCTATTATTGCAATATCGGCTTGCCATCATAGGTAACCGACTTAAGTATCGCATCACCTACAGTAACTGCTGCCGGAGAAAGGGGAGCATAATTCAGCGCACCGCTATATTGCTGGCCGTCATGTATCATCCACTGAATCAATTTCAGCATTTTTGTCACTTTATCTAAAGTACGGTCACCATATTTCTGCTCTTTATAGATCAGTATCCATGATAAACCGGAGATGGGATATCCATCTGGAGCATCGGTATTAGTAAGCGAAACTTTACTATCTGCAGGAATGTCTATATTTGCTGCAGCGGTAACGCTAGCAATACTTGGTGTAATGAAATTACCTGCCTTGTTCTGCAATTTAGCGAAAGTCATGTTATTTTGAATAGCATATGCCAGTTCAATATAACCTATTGCTCCCGGAGTTTGCTTTACAGTTCCGGCAACGCCCTCGTTACCTTTTCCACCTAAACCAACAGGCCAGTTAACTGCAGAACCTTTACCAACTTTTGTTTCCCAATCTTTACTTACTTTGGTAAGATAGGTTGTAAAAATATTGGTAGTTCCGCTACCGTCAGAACGGTGAGCTATAGTGATTTCAGTTGCAGGCAATTTAACACCTGGATTTATGGCGGCTATCTTTTTGTCGTTCCATTTTTTGATCTCGCCCAGAAATATTTTTGCAAGAACTTCAGGGTTAAGTTTCAGGGTATCTTTCACTTCAGGAAGATTATAACTAAGTACTACTGCTCCTGCGGTTGCAGGAATGTGCACTACCGGCGCCGACAAACCAGAATCCTGCTTGGCATTCATAGGCGCATCAGAAGCTCCGAAATCTACCGTCTTACTGGTCAATTGCTGGATACCTCCACCGGAACCGATAGATTGATAATTTACTTTCAAACCAGTAGTCTTGTTGTATTCCGAAAACATCTTTGAATACAATGGGTTGGGAAATGTCGCTCCGGCTCCCAGCAGCGTGTTATCGTCGCTACTGCCCGTTTTATTAGCCGTTGAATCGGTTTTAGTGGTCGTCCCACCGCCATTACAGCTTGTGAGCATCATACTCCCGGATATTGCAATGGCAATGCCGGCAAGTACTAATTTTTTAAATGTTTTCATATTATTATTTTTATGTTGGTTAAATTATCGTTCCATAATTTATTTCCCGTAGATATAATACAATGTCAAACGGTAAACCGCATCAGTGCCTTTTATCGGACTTACATTCGAGTTCATTTTTGCGTAAGTAGTGCCTGCGCTGTTAGCACCGGTTGCACTCACAGCACAATCATAGGTATTCATCCATATATTCGGCATGATATGCACATTTTTAACCGGCGTATAATCAATACCGAATGTGGTGAACATTTCTTTGGTAGTTGGCTCATACTGTGAAGTCAAAGCCGCATAGTTTTTGGTGTTCGGGTCACTAACAATGTTGTTCAGGTTACCACTCGGGTCGTAGTTATCAAAGCGTGCAAAGAAATTCAGCTTATCCTTATATAACTTGCCTTTCGCGAATACCGATACACCCATTGCGCTAGTGCTGCGGTAGTATGTTTTGCCATCCTTTCCGCTATCCACAACATCGCCCATCAGTACGTTCCAGAACACTTCTGCTCCAACGGTAAACTTAGGATCTACGTAGGCTGCAAATAATTTGGTCATGTGGCGGTCATGGTCCCAGCGCTGCTGATCTGTTTTCACAAATACACCCCAGTTCATCTTATTATAGTCCTGGTAGAAGTCAACGATCAGCTTCTTATTGAGGAATTTTCCCCAAATGTCTCCGTAGAAAGTTTTGTACTGGTCAGTTTCTGCTTTCGCACCTGTTCCATTGGCAGCCATCAACACATAACCAAAATTTTCTTTGCTGCCTATTTTGCCCATAATTGTTATTCCAAAATCATAAGAACTGGTACGGCGTATATCCGTAATGGTTCTTTCGATAGCGCGGTAGCCCCATACTTCTTCCGATGCCATACCACTACCGTTCTTGGCGAACGTTGGTGTAGCTGATTGCCCGAAAACCAAGTCTGTCCCTTTGATGATGTTTTTCCATCTCACATTGGCCAGCTTCACATAAGGAGAAAATTTATTGTTGGTAAGCACGTCACCTGTTCCCGGTACAACGCCACCTGCCCAGTCGTCTTCTGCAGCAAGTAAAAACTCAGCAGAGAATTTCTTACTGAGATTGTAATCATAGCCCAGGTAAATACGGCGCCATTGGAATAAGTTTGCGTTAAGTGGCACCTTGGTATATTGGTTTGACCCACCACGGCCTTTTTCATCCGTACTGCCTTTCCAGGCATAATCGCCAAAAGCGTATCCCCAAAGTTTGCCGCTAGGCTTAAACTCTGTAGCTACGGTATCCAGATTCTGGGCCTTTACCGCCCCTGCCAGTAGCATTATTACAGTAGTATAAATACTGATCCTGGTAATTGTTTTTCTCATTTTTCAGTGTGTTTAATTAGAATGCAAAGGAAATACCCGCATGTTACCGCCATGTTACCCCAATATTAATTTAATGTTAAGTCGGGGGTAATAATTATGATTTTGTGTCCCACCACAACCTTTGTGGAGACACACCTATAGCCTTGCCAAGCATAAATAACATTGGGCAGCAGGTTGGGGGGCACAGTGTTTTTTGTTTGCTGCTTCTGTGCTTGCCGAAGTAGTCCTGTACCTTATTTCCAGTGGGTAGCCGGGCATTGAGAAACGGAAAAGGTAAAAAATTCAGCGATATACCGGGGTATTTACTTCTCTGTACATAATCAATTGACAATCAATTATGTGGCTTATGCTAAAATGTAAAAAGGTAAAAATTTACTTCCAAAAAAGGTAAAAAAAAGGTAAAATATGGTAAATAGCTAATGGGTTTAGCCGAAGTCTGGCTCGGGTGGTTGTTGTGGGCCGCTGTCGCTGAGATGCCTGCGGAAGGTTTGCATAAATTCCATCCAACGGCCGAGTGCCCTTTGGTCATTTAAGGTGAGAGCGTTGAAATTTTCCTTTGGCCAGGTGGCTGATGAATCAAGTGCTCCGGGTTTTTTTTCATCTGACGGAAGCGGTTCAGGTTTCGTTGCAGATTGTTTCGGTGGTTCTGGTGGTTGCCGCAAGTCTGGGGCGAAAGAGCCGGGCGTTGCGGGTTCGGGCTCAACGGGCGGGACACGGAAAGTGTAATTATCAAAATTGTCGGGACGCGGCGGGGCGATACCTTCGTAATTGAGGTATTCGACGGCATATTTAGTGAGCAACTTTGCAGCGTCGAGGTCGGGCTGTTTCCTCAGGTAGCCCATGAAGTTGGTAAGTACCGTGACGTTGGTCATGGGCAGGTCGTGCTCTTTCACATACCTGATGGAGACGAGGGTTTTGCGGCGAATTTCGGACTCGGTGAATGTGGCGTACTGCTTGCCAGGCTCTCGTGACATAATTGCTTCATTGAGCCTGCACACCTCGCTGAACATGTTCTCGGCGACGAGGGCAGGCGTTTCCTTTGCCAGCCGTTTGAGCCTTTTCCAATTTTCTTCGTTGGCCCAGAAGGAAACGGTTTTTTGTG
The DNA here is from genome assembly GCA_903839875.1 of uncultured Bacteroidota bacterium. Lineage (GTDB taxonomy): Bacteria > Bacteroidota > Bacteroidia > Chitinophagales > Chitinophagaceae > Nemorincola. Next base: position 21,665 of record CAIMDZ010000061.1, on the reverse strand, counting down.
CGATGCCGACCAGGTCGGCAATCTGGCCCTGGGTGAGATCGGTTTCGAAAAAGAGGTTTCGCGACATCGCGCGCTGATCGTTTTTCATAAAATAGTTCATTTTTTGGACAACAAATTTACGACGCGAAACAGCCGAAAAGTACACTGGTGGCGGATTTTGTGGATATCTTGCTGTTTTACGGGTGGAATGCAATACGGGCGCGGAAAGTATTTTTCAGAATTATCCACAATTTTGAACTAAGATTTATAGAGTTCATAGGGCGTTGCCTCCCGATAGCTATCGGGACTATGAGATTTATCCCCTTTGGGGAAACAACGGCGGGAGGGGTATCGCGAATTTAAATGTTGCAAAACCACAATTCGCAATCTAATAATGATCAATGTGCTGTAAAACTTGTCAATGGCAGAGGGAGGTGTTGCGCAGGTGCGAGTAAACCACCCCTGGTTAGCTGAGGCCGTCGCCTCATCTAACCTGTCCCCTCCTAAAAACAGGAGGGGAGTGTGTTGCGTATTTGCGAGTTGCCCTGCGGGAGGATTGTATGAATTAAGATTTACAGGATTAGCAGATTATAGGATGCGCGATTCTTTCCGGCGTGAAAAACGCTGAGACCGGTGGTGTTGAGTATGGGTGAGTGCCCTGCGAGCGGTTGTTGGTGAGTACACTAACAACGACGGTGCATGAAACGCGAGTGATGCGATTCATGCACTGCAGCATTTTGTTTTGCAAAATAGCAATCCAAACCCCGAATGGTGCTACCGACTTTGTCGCTCAATAGAAGCAAAACAGCCAGGACCATAAATCCAATAAGCGCGCAAACCGTCACAACATAATGAAAGCCGACCTAGATGAAGAAGTCGAAAATATATTCTCCTGTGAAGCCCCTTCAGGGGTTTGGGGTTTTTAGTTAACTTTGATACTCAATGCAACCCAACGAATCCCTCTTCCAGGACCGCTACAAAAAACTCAACGACCGCCAGCTCGAGGCCGTTAACTATATCTATGGGCCGGTGATGGTGATCGCGGGGCCGGGGACGGGAAAGACCGAGGTGCTATCCATGCGAATTGCCAACCTGCTGCGCAGCGAGGCGCAGGTGCAGCCGCACGAGATACTGTGCCTGACCTATACGGATGAGGCGACCAACTCGATGCGGCGGCGGCTGGTGCAGATCATTGGTCCGGCAGCTCACAAGGTAAATATCTACACCTTTCACGCGTTTTGCAACAATGTGATACAGAACAACAGCGACTACTTCAGCATGCGCACGCTGCAGCCCATCACAGACCTGGAGCGTACCGAGTTGCTGTACAAATTGCTGGAGGGCCTGCCTCCGGGCCACCTGTTGCGCAAGCTAAGCGGCAACATATACATAGACACCGGCAAACTAAGCCGCCTCTTCGATATCATGAAGCGCGAATACCTGAGCCCTGAAAAGATATCGGAAGCCGTGGAAGCTTACATACTGGATCTGCCCAACCGCAGCGAATACATATACCAGCGCAAATACAAAGAATACAACAAAGGTGATGTAAAGAAAGACAAGGTTGACGAAGAGGTAAGAAAAATGGAGATCACCCGTGCCGCCGCACAACTGTTTGACAAGTATGAGGACATGATGAAAGAGGCGGGCAGGTATGACTTCAATGATATGATCATCTGGGTGCTGAAGGCGTTCAAAGAAAACCCGTCCATGCTGCTCAGCTACCAGGAGCGGTTCCAGTTCATACTCGTGGATGAGTTCCAGGATACCAATGGCGCGCAAAATGAATTACTCACCTTCCTTGCATCGTACTGGGATGAGCCGAACATTTTTGTGGTGGGCGATGACGACCAGGGTGTGTATGAATTCCAGGGGGCGAGGATACGCAACATCGCTGATTTTTATTACCGTTATAAAGAGACCATTAAGCTAATAGTGCTGCCGCACAACTACCGGTCATCGCAACTGATACTCGACAAGGCAATGGCATCCATACAATACAACCAGTTGCGCCTCGTCAATCAGCTAGGCGAACTGGAGCTGGATAAAAATATTATAGCCGCAGCAGACAGGTTTGCCATAGAAACGGAACACGTACAGCCCATCGTAAAAGTGTACCCCAACATCCTGCAGGAGGAAGCGGATATTGTTTTGCAGATAGAACAGCTAAAGCAGAAAGGAACAGCCCTCAGCGAAGTTGCCGTTATCTACGCCCAGCACCGGCAGGCACAAAACATGATGGCCCTCATGGAGCGCAAAGGGATTCCCTACAATGCAAAGAAACCGGTGAACATACTGAATGAGCCGCTGACAGAGCAGATACTGAACATACTCACCTACCTGGATGAGGAACGGAAGAAAACCTTTGAGGGCGAAGAGGCTTTGTTCGAGCTGATGCATGCGCCCTACTTCGGTATTTCATCAACCGATATTGCACAGCTCGCGCTTTACCTGCAACATGCTAAGAAGGATAAGGGGCCTATACGGTGGCGATTGCTATTGTCTAATGTCCTGTTACTCGAGTCCCTCGGACTCAATTCAGCAAAAGCACTGGTAAGATTAGGTCACAGCCTCGATAACTGGGAGCAGCAACAGCTTTCACTGCCACTGCCACTGCTGCTTGAAAAAATAATTCATGAAAGCGGCATAGTAGCCCACCTCGTCCGCATTCCGGATCATGTTTGGAATTTACAGGTGCTCTATACTTTCTTCGAGTTCGTAAAAGACACCTACCTGCGCTCGCCCAAACTGAAACCCGCCGGCCTGCTGGATATGATCAAGCGGATGAACGATGAAAAGATAGAACTGCCCATGCAGCGCGTGATACAGAATGAAGACGGCGTACACTTCTATACCGCCCACAGCAGTAAGGGCAACGAATTTGAGTATGTTTATCTTATAGGCTGTACCAAGAATTTCTGGGAAGAAAAAAGAGGCGGTGGCAACGAGTACCGCCTGCCCGATACCATCACCGCCACCGATGATGATACACAGAATACCAACAAAACAGAAGTGGCCCGTCGCCTGTTTTATGTAGCGATTACCCGCGCCAAAAAGCATTTACACATTTCCTATTCCATCAACGATAATGCCGGCAAAGCCCTCGCCACATCAGCCTTTATAGATGAAATATCAGAACCATCTGAGCGTATCGTTCAATCAGTACCATCAGCCGAACTGGCTAAAATGATAGAGCTTGCGATACAGCCCGTTACAGAAGTGCGCATAAAAATGGCCAACGCCCAATGGATAGAACGCGAGCTGCAGCAATTCACCATGAGCGCCACCTCATTGTCGAAATTCCTGGATTGCCCGCTGGCCTTTTATTATGAAAATATATTGCGCGTGCCTTACCAGAAGAATGATGCGCTTGCATTTGGTAGTGCAGTACACACTGCCCTTGAGCGCATGTTCGTGGAAATGAAATTCAAAAAAGGTGTCTTCCCCGATAAAGAACAGGTCATCAATATTTTCAGGTCTGCCCTCTATTCCGAATCCTCCTGCTTTACACCCATACAATACGAGCGCAGGCAGGAACAAGGACAGACACTGCTTACAGAATATTACGACCACTACATCAATACTTTTCATAAAGATGTGGAGATAGAATTCAAGGTACCGCGCTACCTGCTGGATGGCGTGCCTGTGACCGGCAAAATAGATAAGATAGAACTATATGGCGATACCTGCAAAGTAGTGGATTATAAAACCGGAGACCCTGACAAATCGGCCACACCCATGACCGCCCCGCCCAACGAAAAAGACCCCAACGGCGGCGACTACTGGCGGCAGATGGTATTCTACAAACTGCTGCTCGAAAACCTGCAGGAAAGAAATTACAAAGTCACCACCGGCATGTTCGACTTCATACAAAAAGGAAAGAACGGCCAGTACCGGCAGATAGTGGTACCCGTCTTTACCCAGGATGAACAGATAGTGCTGAAACAACTGAAAGACACTTACACCAAAATAATGAACCACGAATTCGACCGCGGTTGCGGCGATGAGAACTGCCACTGGTGCAACTTCGCAAAACGATATGAGCTGATACGCCCGGAGAAAGACAGGGTGGTGGAGATGGATGATTTGTAAATAGAGAATCTTCCGAAGAAAAAGCAATTCAGCTAAAAAGCGTTGAATTGCTGCCCGCATGGGACGAGGCTAAATGCGTGGTTCACATTAAGTGCAATGTCATTGGGTTAAACTTTCTCTACAAACCCTATACCAAGGGAAACCCTTTCAGGGTTGACTCATGTTGTTGTTTTTCCGTGGGTTGTACCCACGGCTATTCACGGGAAAGCCCTACGGGCTTGTTTATACTGCAAGCAGGATAGGTTAGTGCATTTAACATATGGGGGATGCGAGCTTAAAACTCTATAATCTGATCACTATAAAGGTAATAATTGTCAGCCAAGGCGGATGAAACATTTTTCTGCACTAATCCATCCCGTGTGAAGTTCAGAGGTTTTTACATGTTAATATAATTCATCAGCAAATTATACTTGCCTGCGATATCGTCCTGGCTGACATTATCTCCAAATACCTCTTTCACATGATAGTTATGGCGTTCAAAGGAAGACACTATTGCATCAAGCGAAGAACGGTTTAGCTTCATGGTCACCTCCAGCATTCCATGTTCATTGGTATGCACCCCCAGATTCTGGATGACCACATCTTCGTTTTCGCAAATCCGTGCTATTTCATACAGCGAATAATTCCTCGGTAGAATTTCAAGTACTATTATACCGCCGGGTGTATCTATACCGCTGTTTTCGGTAATGTATTTCAGCAGTCCTTCCTTGGTAACGCAGCCTATATACTTTTGTGTATTATCTATTACCGGCAACACAGACAAATTCTGCTGGTGTGCCAGCCGCAAGGCCTCAAAAGGGTGGCTGGATGCAAAAATGGCAGGTTTGTAATGCAGAAATTCAGAAGTGTTGAGTGGGGTACCCGGATTTTTCCAGTCAAGTAATTCACTTTCATGAACAAGTGCAATATAATTATCTTCAGATACTATCGGCAATTCGGTTAAATTGTTTTCTTCCATTATATCCAAAGCCTTACTGCCTGAATCTTCCGGTAACAATGTAGGGACGGGTGATATTAATCGGTCTATGTTCATTTTCGGTTCTTCTATATAGTAACTGTTGCAAAATGCATACCAAAAAAGGATTAGTATGTTAATTATTAAAAAATGGCAATCATTTTACATTACTTTGGAACCTTATGTTTTGCAAGAAAGGCGGATAATATGGCATTAAATTCGCCGGGAACCTCCATCATAGGCGCATGGCCGCATTTGTCTATCCAGTGCAGCTCGGAAGTTGGCAATAATTTATGAAACTCCTCTGCTACCATTGGCGGTGTGATGGTGTCATTTTTCCCCCAGATCAGGCAAACAGGTATTTTAATCTCCTGTAGCTCATCTCCCAGGTTATGCTTGATGGCAGAACGGGCAAGGGCTATTATCTTTAGCGCTTTAAGTCTGTTATTAATAATGTTGAATACCTCGTCTACCAGTTCCTTTGTAGCTACTTTGGGGTCATAAAAAGTCAGCTCTGTTTTCTTCTGCACATAATTATAATCACCCCTCTTGGGGTATGTTTCGCCCATGCCATTTTCAAAAAGTCCTGAACTACCGGTAAGCGTTATGCTGCGCACTTTTTCCATATGCTTAAGGGTATAAACCAACCCTATATGGCCGCCCAAAGAATTGCCAAGCATATGGAATTGGGTCAGTTTCTGCTGGTCAATGAATTTGGTAACATATTTAGACAATCCTGAAACACTGGTTTCCAAAAGCGACAGGTCATAAAGCGGTAACAATGGAATGATAACCCTATGTGTATACTTAAAACAATCAACAAGATCTTTGAAATTACTTAATGCACCGAAAAGCCCATGTAGTAATACCAATGGTTCTCCGTTTCCTTCCTCTACGTATTTAAATTTGCCTGAATGTTTTATTTCGTAGTCCATCCAATTTTGTATAGTAATTCCGCTAAAATACTATTGTTTGGTTAAAAAAAGCAAAATTACGGTAGATTGCCTAAGGGAAATTTACCTTTTTGTTATTGTTATTCATTTAAGAGCAAGAGAATTGTTGCATATATTAACCCTTTACCGGTGATATTTCCAAATTTTATGAAACATAGACTATGCCTCTTTACAAAAATGCTTAACCGTTAAAAATTCATCAAATCCTGCATAGCATATTAATCTATCTTTCATTCAGCTAACTTTGTGTCATGCTTCAGCATTATTGCGCTTCCCTTACCGAATATAAACGCCTGCAAACCCGCGAGGTAAAGACCGGCAACCTGTTACTGGGCAATGGTCACCCCATTCGTATACAGACTATGACCACCACCGATACCATGGATACAGCAGCCACAGTGGCGCAAAGCATCCGTTGTATTGAAGCTGGCGCCGAACTGGTGCGCATTACCGCCCCCAGCAAAAACGAAGCAGAAAACCTGTTGAATATTAAGAAAGAACTACGCGCCCGCGGATACGATACCCCGCTGGTGGCCGATATTCACTTTACCCCCAATGCCGCTGAGATTGCCGCAAGAATAGTAGAGAAAGTAAGGGTAAACCCCGGCAATTATGTGGACAAAAAAAAGTTCGACCTGATAGAATACACTGATGCCGGGTATGCTGCTGAAGTGGAACGCATCAGGGAGCGTTTTACGCCACTGTTAAAAATATGTAAGGAATACGGCACAGCCATGCGCATAGGCACCAACCATGGCTCGCTCAGCGACCGTATCATGAGTCGCTATGGCGATACGCCTATGGGTATGGTAGAAAGCGCCATGGAGTTTCTGCGCATAGCCCGCGATGAAAGTTACCACCAGGTGATATTGAGCATGAAGTCGAGCAACCCGCTGGTGATGGTGCAGGCATACCGCCTGCTGGTGCAAAAAATGGATGAAGAGTTTGGCGAATGCTACCCCTTGCACCTCGGTGTGACCGAAGCCGGAGACGGCGAAGATGGCCGCATAAAAAGCGCCATAGGCATTGGTGCACTGCTGGAGGATGGCATTGGTGATACAATACGTGTCTCGCTCACAGAGGACCCGGAATTTGAGATACCCGTGTGTAAGGACATAGTGAAACGTTACACTTATCGTGCAGGACATGAGCCAATAGCAGAATTTATTAACGAACAACAATCCCTCCCGATAGCTATCGGGACCCAATTCCCCAAACTCCCCTACTCTCCCTTCTCCTACAATCGCCGCGAGTCTCACCCGGTCCGCAACATAGGCGCACATGCAGTGCCGGTTGTGGTCGCTGACCTGAGTAAGAAAAATAATTTCACTTCGCAAACGCTACAGCCAATTGGCTACACCTACAATGAAGCTTCAGACAAATGGAACATCAGCGACTCGGCAGCCGATTATATTTATACTGCCGAAGAGCTGCTTGATTTTGCCCTGCCTGGTACACTTCAGGTGATCTGTGATTATTCAGCCTGGCAGCAAGCCCCTGATAAAACAAAGTATTTTCCCCTCATACAACAACAAGATTATCCCGATTGTACACTGGCTTTAGAACAGGTACACTTTGTACTGGTTGACACCAACAATGTACCTGACGGAGTTGTGGATAAACTGAAGTTCTACCCCAATGCCGTATTGGTAGCACACTCACGCAACGCTCATGCAATGGCATCTATCCGCCGCTTCCTCATTGCGCTCATGGACTACCATGTAAAGTGTCCTGTGATCATACTCGTGGAAAGCACAGAAAACACCATAGACAGCCAGCTCATCAATTTCGCGACAGAGGCCGGCGGACTACTGCTGGATGGTTTTGGTGATGGCATATGGCTGCTGAATGATGAACGCGAAATAGTGAACAACAAGGTAAGCGGCCGCACCTACCTGGAAGTAAAAAGCAACGAACAGTTCCTCAACAATACCGCCTTCTACATACTGCAGGCCACCCGCACCCGCATCAGCAAAACGGAATACATCAGTTGCCCCAGTTGTGGCCGCACCCTCTTCGACCTGCAGGAGACCACCGCCAGAATACGCGCCGCCACCCACCACCTCAAAGGCGTGAAAATAGCCATCATGGGCTGCATTGTAAACGGCCCCGGCGAAATGGCCGACGCCGACTTCGGCTACGTGGGCAGCGGCCCCGGCAAAATAACCCTTTACAAAGGCAAGGACGTAATGAAGAAAAACGTACCCAGCGAGATTGCTGTGGATGAGCTTATTGGGTTATTGAAGGAGCATGGGGCATGGGTGGAGAATTAGTTTCTGAACCGCTGATTAAACTGATTTTTCTGATTTCGCAGAGTGTATTAATTCTTGAGGGGCGCAACGTAGCCCTTGTCCGCTTTACGCCCTGCCATTAATGTAAAGCAGAGTTAATCTATATTTGTAAACACGAGCTGAGATTAGCCATAAAAAGTCGACTTTTTTCAGAACGACCCAATCAACGAAATCAAAAAAATCAGCTCAACCTGCTGTTCAGACAAAATAAAAAATTAACGAAAATCAATCAACGAAATCAGAAAAATCAGTTTAATCAACGGTTCAGACAAATTATACAGCTATGGTAAAAGAGCAATACAAATACTCCGATATCACATCTAAAATTATCGGTTGTGCAATAGAAGTTCATAAAATTCTGGGCAATGGCTTTCAGGAGGTAATTTACCAAAGAGCGTTGGCAAAAGAAATGGGATTACAGGGCGTTTCTTACCAGCGGAAGTTGGACATGCACATATTCTATAAGGAAGAATTAATGGGTACAAGGCGCGTTGACTTTCTGGTTCATGAAGTTGTATCGGTTGAAAAAAGCAATATCCCAAATGGACGATACCAATTTAACACAAGCGATTAACTACCTTGAGGCTTACAACCTTGAAATCGGCATGCTTATTAATTTTGGTTCCAAAAGCCTGCAATTCAAGCGGCTGATAAACTCGAAATTCAAGAAAATTGTCTGAGCTATTCATTCATCTGATTTAATGATTAACACTGAAGCGGGCATGAAAAAGGAATACAGCAACAAAAAACTAACAGCTAAAGAAAGACAAATTCTGTCCGATCTCGACAAATCGGTTAAACAAGTTGCGCTGCACAAAAAAGGAAAGATCAAACTAAAAACGCTTGATGAAGTTCTAAAGGAGCTTTAACGGCACAATCAGTAGACAAACACACATTCAGCGAAATCCATTAATCAGTTTAATCAGCGGTTCAGATATTATCGTTATATTTGTTTATGCCTAAAACCTGAATGATGAAAAAAGCCCTTTTGTTTTTTGTTTTATTGTTAAGCATTTTTTCCTATGTGAATAGTTTAGGGCAAAACTGGAAATGGGCAAAAGGAGCCAATTGTGGCGGTGGACCGACTAACTCGTTAAGTGAAGGATGGTTGGTAAAAACAGACCATTCTGACAATGTTTACGCCGCCTTCTTTAGCTCCGCTGATAGTATCTGTTTAGGTACGAATAAAATATATTGCTCCTCGGCGTTAGGGGAAAACCAGATTGTAATTGTGAAATATGATACATCAGGTAATGTTCTTTGGGCACGAGCAAGTAGCAATATAAATACGTCAACGGTAGACGTTAGTTACCCAACAGATATGACTACAGATTTAGAAGGAAACATTTATCTTTTCGGATATTCATCCAGTGACAGTTTTAAATTTGGGAACACTGTAATAAGACGCCCGTTTTCTACTGTTTTCAATTTTTGTTTTGTAATAAAATTAGATGCAAACGGTAATGCTTTATGGGCGGTAAGTGGTGGAGGATTATGGCAAGGTTCATATACTTTTTCTCATGGAGGGATTGCTGTTGATTCTTACGATAATGTTTATATTGCTGCAAGCTATCGTGATCATTCCATTCAATTTGGCACATACATCCTTACAAATACAGGTCCAATTGGCACAGATGATTTTTTTGTTGTTAAATACAATTCTTCTGGCAATTTGATGTGGGCGAAGAACTTTGGTTCTACAGGTAATGACGAAGTCCATGGATTAATAGTTGATGCGGATAATAAGATTTATTTAACGGGGCAATTTTCTTCGAGCAGTATCGTATTTGGGACTACGACGCTTAACTATTTCGCCTCGCATCCCGCTGCTTATAACCATTTGAATATTTACTGGGCAAAGCTCGACAGCTCCGGAAATCCTTTATGGGCGAAGAGTGCCGCAGGTAATGCTAGAGTAAATGCTATTGCGGTTGATAAGACGAATGGGGTATATATCGGTGGCGGCATAGAAGATACGATAATGACTGTTGGTACGAATACATTCTATAATAAGAATTCTTTTCTTATTCGATATGATGTTAACGGAAACGTTGACTTGGTAAAGGCTTTTACGTCAACCTGGAATACGCGAATATGGGGTATAACAGTTGACCCTTGCAATAATGTTTGGGTTTCGGGTAGTATGGATACAATTTCAGGTTTTAGGATATTTTTGGATAGTGCTACATCATTATCTTCACCTGCTGGGAGTATTGACCCGCTTTATATTGCAGAGTATAGTGCAAGTGGCGTGCTCCTGGATTACAAAACATTGCCTTCGGGAGGTGATGATAATTCGGGGATGGCGGCAGACAGATTAGGAAACATTTACTTGACCGGAGATTTTTATGGAGTAGACCCATTTATAGTTGGCAATGATTCGCTCCATCTACCATCAAATTTTTTGGAAAGTTTTTTTATCGCGAAGTATCGTCCTAATTTGACATGTGAATTGGAAACACCTTCGCTAGTCTCAATTTCTTCCCAAGTCTACCTCTTCCCCAACCCCACAAACTCCTCCGTCACCATCACTGCCTCCACAACCCCATACCCCGCCGCCACCATCATCATCCACGATCTCACTGGCCGGCTCATGCTCACGCAGCCACTCACCGGCGCTACCACCACTATCTCCACCACCACCCTCCCGCCCGGCATGTACCTGTGCAGGATAGATGTGGATGGCACGGGTGTGGTGAGCAGGAAGCTGGTGGTAATGAAATAGAAAAACATGCACTCACTTTTTTTCTGAACAGTAAAAGGATTATTTTTGCATAAACCAAAGCATAATGAATACCACAGCGATAAGGAAAAAACTGCATAATTATCTGGAGATAGCTAACGATAAAGATGTTATGGCTATGTACGGGATTGCAGAAAAAGCAATAGAGGGGTCAGGCGTTGTTTATACAAATGAACTTATAGCAGAACTCGACCGCCGCCATGCAGCCTTCAAAGATGGAAGTGAAAAGGCAGTAACCGCACAGGAAAGCAAAAAGCGTGTACAAAAAATACTAAAGTCTGCCCGCAAATAATGGCGTACAGTTATATACTTCTTGCAAGAGCACAGGAAGAATATGAGTCTTCTGTTACCTGGTATGCCGAACGGAACCTGTCGGCGGCAGAAGGATTTGTTGACGCAGTAGATCACGCACTGGAATTGATCTGTGAACATCCGCACCGCTGGAGAAATGAATGCCGGGATTATTATGAGCTAGGTCTTAAGAAATATCCTTTCAGCATCGTATACAAAATTGACATAGGGGAGGAATTAATTGAAGTTAGTACCGTTTACCATCACAGTCGTAATCCCGGGGAAAAATATAGCATGTAACTTTTCTGTTTGCTGTAGGTTCCCAAAATAAAAATATCGTTGACGAACTCTGTTCCATCATCATCATCTACGATCTCACGGGCCGGCTCATGCTCACACATCCCCTCACCGGCACTACCACCACCATCTCCACCGCCTCCCTCCCGCCCGGCATGTACCTGTGCAGGATACATGTGGATGGAACTGGTGTGGTGTGTAAGAAGATTGTTGTGATGAGGTAGCCTCTCCCGGCCTCTCCGAAGGAGAGGTGAGGTGGATTAATATCCATGTTATTCTATTAAATATATGGATAAAAAATTTGTATCGTGTAACATTACGCATTACATTTGTGTATGATCATTAGTATTGTCCATAAAGGATTACGAATGTATTATGAAGAAGGCAAAGGATCAAAGTTGCCTTCACTGCAATTGAATAAATTAAGGCGAATACTTGACATATTGGATGCAGTGAGTTCAGAGGTTGATATTAAAGGAATGGGGTTAGGTATTCATGAATTAAAGGGTAAGTTTTCAGGATTTTGGGCTGTGTCTGTGACAGGAAATTACCGGATCATTTTTCGATTCCATGGTGGTGACATCTACGATGTTGACTACTTAGATTATCATTAGAAAAAGAAAATAATTATGCTTAAAAGAGGCTTACCTCCCGTTCATCCGGGGGAAATACTTAGAGAGGTGTTTATTAAAGAACGTAACCTTACTATTACAGAAGTAGCTAAAGGCTTAAAAATAGCCAGGGGAAATCTTTCTGCAGTAGTGAATGAACGCGCGGGTATCAGTCCTGAGCTGGCAGTAAAATTATCAGAAGCATTTGGTAATACAGCGCAATTCTGGATAAACCTTCAGAAGAATTATGAATTATGGCATGCAGAAAAGAAAGTTAACCGGAAAGCTATTCAACACTTTGCACAGGCATCATAAACACTCAATAAAAAATACTCCCCACCATCTCTTCCTTCAATAACCCACCTGCCTTCGCCTTCTCAAAAAGGGTAGCAATGGCATTGCGGCCCTTTTCGCCGAGATCGTTGGAATAGTCGTTTACATACAGGTTGATGTGCCGGCGCATTACATCCTCCTCCATTTCCTGCGCGTTCTCTTTTACAAAAGGAGCCAGCTCAGGGTAATGCTTCCAGGAATAAGCAATGCTTGCTTTTATGATGCTGTCTACCTTGGCGCATATTTCTTTGCCAATGCTGCGCCGGATAACAATGCCACCAAGGGGTATGGCTGTGTGCGTAGTTTGTTCCCACCAGTCGCCGAGGTCTATGAGTTTGGTGAGTCCCTTCTTTTGATAAGTAAACCTGCCTTCGTGAATAATCAGCCCTGCGTCAAAAGTTCCGTCCATTACAGCGGCTTCAATTTCATTAAACACCAGTTCGGTCTTATTCTTCGCGCGCGGATAAGCGAGCGATAAAAGCAGGTTGGCAGTAGTATTAAACCCAGGTATCGCTATTTTGAACGATTCAATATTTGCCAGATCCAGCGGTTTTTTGCATACGAGTAATGGCCCCACGCCCTCGCCAAGCGCGCTGCCGCTATGCAGCAACGAGTACCGGTTAACGGTATGCAGAAAAGTACTATAGCTGAGTTTGGTAATATCCAGCTTGCCCTGCTCTGCCCATGCATTCAGCGTGCCTACATCCTCCATCACATAGTGGAACGTAAGCCCCATTGTATCTATTTTGCCATTTACCATGGCGTCGAAAATAAAGGTATCGTTGGGGCAGGGACTAAATCCGAGGGTGAGTTTCATTAATTTGAAAATGTGCAGATTTGAAAATGTGAAAATCCTGTGTTGATGCAAAGATAAGTTGTTACAGGCTTATTTGCCGTCAATAAACCCCACCAGCCACTGGTTCAGGTTATCAATGGCCTCCTTCATGCGCCACTGGCTCTTATCACGGGGAGTAACATAGTTAGATATCGCCCGCACCTGTGCAAAGGGCACATTCTCTCGCAGACAAACTTCGTGAAATGCTGCACCCTCCATGCTCTCTATGGCACAGCCAAATTTTTCGGTTCTGCGCTCTATGGTCGATTCCTTTCCGCTTACGGTATTTACGGTTAGTCCGCAAACCTGCGGTAGTTTTATATGGTTGTGCACCGGTAACAATATTGTGAACAACCTACCATCAGTAAACGGGTCGCTGTTTTTGTCAAGCAAACCCATTTCAAAAATGTCGAGGTATTGCTCATGGTCTTCTGCACCGAAGTCGGCATACTGGTCGCTGGTAACGAAAACAAGATCACCTAACTGTAGGCTCCTGTCATAGCTGCCGGCAACACCTATCTGTAGCACCAGGTCGTACTCATTCGACTGGAGATGCTTAGTTAACGCATAAGTTGCTGCCACCATGCCAACGCCTGTGATAAGTATATGCGGGTTAAAAGCCCTCCTGAATGGAGAAGCAGGGATGTGTTTAATTTCCCCTTCTGTCGCGGCTATTATCAGCAAATCCATGCTGCAAGATAATCAGGTTTATTCTTTTTATTTATCCTTCCATCATTTCATGCTAATGGCAAAGGTTTGTCAAAACCGTTCAGTAACACTAATTTTGCAGTTAAATATAGAAAATGGTTTATCTGACTCGGGTGGAGCAATTTAATGCAGCGCATAAATTACAGAACAAGGCCTGGAGCGATGAAAAGAACAAAGAGGTTTTTGGCAAGTGCGCCAACGAAAACTGGCATGGGCATAATTATGAGCTGCATGTAACCATTAAAGGTGAACCTGATGCGGAGACAGGTTTCCTGTATAATGCCAGGACCCTGGGTGACCTGATAAAAGATGTGATAGTAGAAAAGGCAGACCACCGTAACCTGAACCTTGATGTTGACTTCATGCAGGGGAAATTTACCAGCGCTGAGAATTTTGCAATAGGAATATGGGATGAATTAAAGCCGCATATTGAGAAGGGAAATGTACAGTTACATTGCATTAAACTAATAGAAACACCAAAGATATATGTGGAGTACTACGGTTAATGTAGAAATGTGGAAATATGGAAATATGGAAATGAATGGACTGACTTAAATTTATCTGAAACACGCTTTTTAACCCTCCAACCTATCAACCAGTCAACCTATCAACAATTCAACCTATCAACAATTCAACTAATCAACTAATCAACTTAATAGAATCACATTGGCTTACCACAAAATTGAAACATACGACGAAGCAACGACGAACACGCTGAAGGCACACTACCAGGCTATACTGGAGAACGTGGGCGAAGATCCCAACCGTGAAGGATTACTTAAAACCCCTGAGCGGGTAGCAAAGGCCATGCAGTTCATCACCCAGGGATATTCAATGGATGCAGCTGCTATCCTTAATTCGGCGAAATTCCATGAGTCGTATAGCGAGATGGTGCTGGTAAAGGACATAGAACTGTACTCGTTGTGCGAGCATCACATGCTGCCATTCTTCGGAAAGGCGCATATAGCCTATATACCAAATGGCGTTATCACCGGCCTTAGCAAGATAGCGCATGTGGTAGAGTGTTTCTCCCGCCGTTTGCAGGTACAGGAGCGCATGACCCACCAGATACTGGATGTGATACAGGAAACCCTGAAGCCATTGGGTGTAGGTGTAGTTATTGAAGCCCGCCACCTGTGCATGATGATGCGTGGCGTGCAAAAGCAGAACAGCGTCACCACCACATCGGCATTCAGCGGCCAGTTTATGAAGAACGAGACCCGGTCTGAGTTTTTGAAGCTGATATCGGCAGATCTTTCCTGAGTAGAAAGTAAAGAGTAGAAAGTTTCTCCGGCTAATAGTGGTTTTGATTATAATAAATTGTTCTTTTGCAGCATAACAGACAACAGATATGGCATTACCTGATATTTTTTCTAAAACAGTCGCTGACGAAATAATAGGGCGCATCAAGGCGCTGACACCAACAACACAACCAAAATGGGGCAAGATGAACGTTGGCCAGATGCTGGCACATTGCTGTGTGACCTATGAAATGATCTACGACAACAAACATCCGGCGCCCAAAGGGATGATGAAGCTGATGTTGAAACTGTTGGTCAAGAACGCGGTAGTAAGCGAAAAACCCTACAAGCACAACAGTCGCACAGCTCCCGCCTTCCTGATGACCACTGAAAAGGAGGTCAACAAAGAAAAGGAACGCCTTATAGGCTACCTAACAAAGACTCAGCAACTGGGCCATAAGGAATTTGACGGCAAGGCGTCCCTCTCCTTCGGTAACCTGACGGTAACAGAATGGAACAATATGTTTTACAAGCATTTGAACCATCACTTGTTGCAGTTTGGGGTATAAATTGGTTTTTTTGCTTGTTTTGCACCAAACGTTTTTTAAACTATCTTTGCAGCCCGATAAATTTCGGGACGTAGCGCAGCCCGGTAGCGCACAAGGCTGGGGGTCTTGTGGTCGCAAGTTCGAATCTTGTCGTCCCGACTTATAGAAGCATCTTACTTAATTGTAGGGTGCTTTTTTTATGTTCTGAAATGCCCTGCCAGTAAGGGTTTCAGGCATTTTCCAAATCATTTTTATAGTTCAGGAATCCCACCTTAGAAGGAGGTTGTTTTTAGCCTTTCTGGTATCCACTCTGGTATCCAAAAGGTATCCAATTTTCAAACCTTTTTTTAACTTCAATTCTTACAAAAATGAATACTCCAAACTATAACATATATATGTACTTGAGAAAATCAAGACCGAACAGGGATAATAAGTTTCCTGTTTATATCCGCATAACGGTACAAAATGAAAGGCTGCAATACCCTTCGGGTCAGTTCGTAGATTCCGAACATTGGGACGATAAAAAGCAGAAAGCGATAAAGTCCAAAGATGCCGGTACAATTAACAGCATGCTCGATGTTGCAAGGAATGAAATCAACCAGACGATTTCACAGCTTTATATCAGTAAAACAGAAGTGACATTCGACAATATCCGCCAACTTCTGAAAGGGGAACCAATAGAAGAAACGCACACTTTCATTAGTGTAGCACAGGAGCATAACGATAATTTCGAAAAGCAGATTGGGAAAAAGTACAGTCAGGGAAGCTACAAAAACTACAAGACCACTTTGAAGTATTTGATCGAGTTTGTCCCTATATACTGCGGGAAGAAGGACATGCCACTAAAGGCAGTCAATTATAAGTTCTGCGAGGCATACTTTACCTACCTGACCACTGAAAAAACCTGCCATATCAACGGTGCTAACAAGCAAATACAACGGGTAAAGAAGTTGCTGAACTATGCTATTAAGTTAGGGTATATCCAAAGTAATCCGATGGCTGCCTTTACCTTGGAATTTGTTGCACCACATAAGGTAGCCTTAACCATGGATGAGATAAAAAAGCTTTGGGACTTGAAGTTAAACAGGGAAGTTTTAAAGAACGTCAGGGATGTGTTTATGATACAATGCTTCACTGGCTTATGTTACGGAGATATTAAACGATTGTGCTGTAATCATATCACAGGAGGCAATAATGATACGATATGGATAAGGATGCAGCGGGAAAAGACAAACATTGCTTTTGCTGTCCCATTGTTGCAACCTGCTTTGTTACTGCTGAACAAATACTTGCCTGATGCCGTGGTAAATGTACCGTTGCTACCTGTTATCTCAAATCAGAAGATGAATGACAATTTAAAGGTGCTTCAAGAACTGGCGGGCATATCCAAAAACCTCACGACCCATCTTGCACGCCACAGTTTCGCCACGACTATAACGCTTAATAACGCTGTTCCAATAAGTACGGTCAGTAGGATGTTAGGGCATACCAAATTAAGTACCACCCAGATTTATGCGAAGGTGCTGGAAAGAACAATTGACGAGGATATGAAGCTGCTAAGTGCAAGGCTCAATAATAAAGAGAACGTGCAAATGATAGAGTTACAATGAAGAAATAGCAAGGGGGCATCATGTTTGGTAGCCCCCTGCTTTTCCCCGTTTTCTCAACAGAAATATTTTTCAAATAAATGTCCCGATAAATCAACTGACTTAGGAAAATCCTGAAGTCCATTGAGTGCGTTTTTCCCGCTGTTATAATTGATTCCGTATGTTTCACAGAATGCTTTAACCGTACAATATATATCTCCTGTTTTAAGGTCAATTACTGGAACTGCTAAGTTGTGATTACAGCCGCAATTACTATTAAGACCAGTTTTGTAAGCATGTAATGTATTACCACTTGCATTTGTCCATTCAAGATTCTCAACACTATTATCCAGTTTGTCTCCCGATAGATGGTTGACCTGGGGTAGTCCATCAGGATTGGGTTTGAATGCTTGTGCAGTCAACCTGTGGATTAGATAGCTTCTTGCTTTACCACCTTTATTTAGCCTTATTTCAGCATAGCCTTTATTGCTTATACTCTGCTGCAAGATTCGACCCTTGGCAAATCTTTTTTTACCATTTGGTAGTTCAATATACCTATCAACCCCTCTTATTATTCCAGTGTCCGATATTTCGTAAATCCCCTCGTAATCCTTTACATTTTTCCAGTTCATCCATCAAATTATTTGACGGACTTTCAACTGTAAATCGGGCATGCATTTTTGTTACACACCCGATTACTTTTTCAACTTAATCAAATGGGAATGCTTCCATTTTTGGATAATCACTCCAGTATGAGATTTTTGTTTTTGGCTCATACCCGATATAGCTGGCTATTGCCTTTCTGAAAATTATATCAACGGCATCAATATATTCTCTGGTAGTCGTCAAGCAATCATGAATTGTAAATAATGGAGCTTTGGGTAATTCCTTTCTTATCGCAGCACAGGCATAGTCTAATAACGCGGTGCTTTCTATCCTTTGCAGTACCTTGGATATGTCGGAGTTATCATACGTCTTAATCTGTCTGTAAATGGCAGCAACGGAAGGAAAATGAAGATTAAAAGCATCCCATAACATTTTATTTTTCCCTTCGTATAACCATCGGTTTTTTCTTTCCTTCTCTTTTGATTTTATTCGTTTTTGAGGCACGTTTCTAGTACCAACAAGCTTAAAATTAATAGGTGCTGTCACACCGTCAGCTTCATTAGAATCACCGTTGATTTGGGCAATAAGCAGGCTTTTTATAACATCCCTTTTTTCACCATAGCTTAGATTTGGCTCGAAAAAACCCATTTCTTTGTTCATTATGAATATGAAATAA
Organism: uncultured Bacteroidota bacterium; assembly: GCA_903839875.1. Taxonomy (GTDB): domain Bacteria; phylum Bacteroidota; class Bacteroidia; order Chitinophagales; family Chitinophagaceae; genus Nemorincola. The sequence continues at coordinate 2,920 of CAIMDZ010000061.1, read as the reverse complement.
TCGTATAGCTTACCTTTTGTAACTAATTGCATAAATCTATCGTCCTGAATGTCGCTACCAGCTTGACTTTTGGAGGAAACCGATGACATAATGGAAGAAACAAAACTATCTAAAGTATAAGGAAAACAATTAACTTGTTCTAATCCTTCCCAAATTAGGTTTCCTTGGTTCTTTCTTGATTTTTTCCAATTTTCAGCCATAAATAAGAACAAAGTAAAAAATAATTGACTATTTGAAATATCAGTCTGGGCAAGTTCCTGCCCTTTATAGGTTACTATGCTTCTGAGGTAGCGGGGAGTGCAGGTAACAACAGTATGCAGCCTTCTGCCATTTTTATCCTGTTGATGATAATCATCTGGATGACCATACAGTTCAATCAAAACTTGATTATTCCTGTGTTCCAGTTCCAATTGGGGCCACTCTCCATTTCTATAAGCATCAAAACATTTATTCATATAATTGGTAGCAATGGCTTTACTTGCTTCCACAACATTTATTTCCAGGCCATCGTACCATTTTTTCAAATAATTAGCATTACGACTTGTTTTTGTGGTGTAAAGCTGTTTCAACTTCTTACTAGGCTTCTTGTTGAACATTACAAAATCAATAATATCAACTTTTTTAATCTCATTATTCCTATACTTTTCTGTAAACCGATACCCTAAGCTTATTATTTCGGTCTGGTAAGAACCGTCAACCTCAATGATACCAGCGGCAACCATCCAGTTAACAATTTTTTTGTAATATTCCGCCCCTAAATAATGTTTAATTATCTCTGTATGCAGTGGGACATAGTATGGTTCTTTTTTGTATGGGTGGATAAATGTTTCTTTATCCAGCTTTAGACTTCCTTTGAAGATACTATCACATATATAATAAACCTTGTCTATTTTAAATCCTGCAAATTCAACAGGCACTTCACTTATTAATTTTTCTAAATCTAAACTACTTGGCACCAATAACTTATTCAATTTTCCTTTATTCCTACCTATATTTGTCATATATTCATTATTTGCAAGTTTATTCTGATTGCTCAGTCTCATTTATACAATTATACGAAATAAATTTGACATTACCAAATTAATTTATTAGAATATACATTATAATGTAATATATTATACTATCTTAAAACATATTGTAATTAATATTAACATTAATATTTTTCGTGAGGTTTTACCAAGACTTGCATTGACCCAAATTAATTCAATAGAAAGATTCATACTGGTATGTACACTTCCTTCCTCTTCAAAGAAGGATTTTAAAATAAGCCACTACTATAACTTTTGGACGGCATTATGCAAAATGCCTGTTTTAAAACAAGAGCACTGGAAATAAAATTTTACTACTTTTATACTAACAAAAACAAAAGCATTTGGATAGATAACAACAACTAACATAAAGATTTTGCATTCGCAAAACTGCACTTGTATCTGAAAGGTCGAAAATTCAAGGTATCACAAGAAGGTTTAGAGAGTGCTCGGTACGCCCGAGCGCCTTTGCTTTACTTGTGATACTGGGATTCGACCCCCACAGATACGAGTAATTGTCAATCGCTCGGGTATTTTATTTTAATCAAAGATATTTAAACACTAAAAAGTAAAACAAAATGAGAAAGATCATGATCATAGCAGTAAGCCTGCTTTTAACATTTGATGCAAATGCACAAATGACTTTAATACAAAGAGATAACAGTGCTTGGTATATGGAAGTAGTGAACTTAAAATTATCAGGTAAGAAATACATGACATTTGATAATGCCAATAGCCAAGTTCGATTTTATAACTTAAATCATTCATTATGGAAAACTATAAATCTACCGCCAACAATAGGGGGTTTAACAAGATCGCCTTTTAATGTGCCCTTATACCCATCCGAAAATCTATTTAAGCTTGATAATAAAGTTGACATGGCTGTGATCTATAGTAGTAGCGTTGTAATAATCGATGAAACTGGGGCTGTGATTAATACAATTGATAGTGTTCAGGGAATTACAATTTATAATGCGGGGATGACAACAGATAGTTTTGTAGCTATAGCAACAGGAACTGCTGGATTTTCATCAGTCTACTTACTACCAGGTACAATTCCATGCAATTTGTGTGGCAATGGATTAGGATTAGCTAAAGCATTACATAGCGATGATAATGGAGATTTATCAGACCCTGCACCCAATCCATCAAGTAGCCAAACAAAACTCACATATACGTTGCCAGAAGGTTCAAGCAAAGGTGAAATATCCATTTACAGTGCCAATGGCGAACTAGTAAAAACCTATAAGGTTGATAAGACATTTAGCTACATCACCATCGACAATTCAATTTTACCAGCAGGAATTTATTACTACAATTTAATTGCAGACGGTAATGTTACCATGACTAAAAAAATGCTTGTAATAAAGTAATCAAAATTTATTTCCTAAAAACAGAATATATCAATCGCAATCCACAATAAGAGTACATGTGACTGTCAATTTTCAGTTTATTTATTTATTAGTAGATCAAAATCGTAGGCTCAAATATCAACATCATGGAAAAGATTGTCAATATTCTAGCCCCAGAAAAAAATGTTTATAACTTACTTACACAATATTTGGCAAATGCTGACTTTGAATATAATTTAATTAATGAACTACCTTCAACACCCTATGAGGATGAATTAAAATGGGGAATTGCTAATACTTTTCTATACTATATTTTGATTCGCGAAGTCACCTTTCGGTATAAAAAAATTCCTACGCTTGAAAAAGATGTTTACCCTACAAAAATATTCACGATGAAGGAATTTGAAACTGTAAATTTAGAGGGTGATTACTATGAGGTAAACTCAAGATTCGAAAACGATGATAATTTAGAACTTCGTAGACGTTATGATGAATATCGCAAAAGCCAAGGGCAGTTTACTATTGAGGACGTCAGGGATT
>CAIMDZ010000060.1 GCA_903839875.1 uncultured Bacteroidota bacterium | reverse complement strand
CATTTCAAGAAAGGCGGAACAAGAACTAAAAAAGCAGATAGCGTCCCAAACTTCAGAGTGAAGTAAAAACGGGCTTACTACCTGCAAATACAAACATAAAAAAAATGTTTGAAAAGGTTTGCTTTTGAACGGTATAACTTCCGGGTTCACAATCAATTGAATGCTTTGCCGGCTGTGGTGCATCAATCGGGTTATCGCCGTCGGGATTAAACGCAACTATCCATATTTTGTCAGCGCCAAGATCAGGCATATACAGGAAATTCTGAGTGGGTGAAAATACAGTTGCATGAACATGGGCTTTATCCTGGCGGTCGCCACCCCGGCCCGGCCATAAATACATCATTCCGACACCTGGAAGCCCGATACTGCCATTGTTATTGATTCTCCAGGGTGTCATGCCTGCATCCTCATAGTCACCGTTTATCAGCCATTTACCGTTCTTGTCAACAACTGCATATACCGGATTTTCTCCGTAACTACGCACCTTGTTAATGAACGTAAGCTTGCCTTTACTGCTATCAAAACTAAACGCGCTTACACTCCCTTTGTGTGGCATTTGTGATTCGGTACAGGCATAAATGTACTTCCCGTTTGGGGCGATCGTAAGCCAGGAAGGATTGGTAATGTTATTACCAGCAGACACAAAAGAAAGGTTACCGTTTTCTTCATTGAACTTATACACATAAATACCCTTCCCCGGTTTTCCATCAGTATAGGTTCCTATAAACAGGTAGCAGGTTTCTTTTGCGGTTACAGAACCAGTAATAAAAAGCAGCAATGTCAGTAATGATCTGAATTTCATCCGGGCATAATTATCAGTTCGTAGATTTGCAATAGGGTGTAAATTATATGCAATATACTTTAGTATTTCCTGTAGTAAGGTTGAATGCTGAATATCTGTATCAATACCAATAGAAATTTCTCTATTTTCGCAAAAAACCGATTCAATCTGGAAGCACTGGTATATTATATTACACTGCCGTTCATTTACCTGATCTCGCTGCTGCCATTTCCGTTGCTGTATCTGTTTTCTGATTTCATTTTCTATATCGTTTTTACTTGTTTCGGTTACCGGAAAAAAGTGGTTCTGCAAAACCTGCACAATGCATTCCCCGGCAAGAGTGAAGAGGAGATTAACGCCATCTGCCGCAAATTCTTTCATAACCTCTGCGATTTTATGGTCGAGACCTTTAAGATCCTCACCATCAGCAAAGAGGAAATTATTAAGCGGTGCAAATTCAACCCTGCGGCATTTGAGCTTTATGAAAAATACGCCGCCGAAGGCAAAAGCGTGATCATGGTAATGGGCCATCTTGGCAACTGGGAGTGGGCAGGGCACCCGTTCAGCCTGCTGTGCAAACATAAGCTGGTGGTTATTTACCATCCGCTCACCAACAAGCGTTTCGATGGACTGATGTTAAGGATGCGCAGCCGCTTCGGCACAAAGATGACACCAATGAAGACCGCATTTAAAGATATGCTGGCACATAGAAAAGATCTGACCTGCAATGTCTTCATCTCCGACCAGACGCCCATGCCCGATAGCGCTTACTGGACTACTTTCCTCAACCAGGATACACCTGTTTTTAAAGGAACCGAGGTAATAGCAAAAAAGCTGAACCTGCCCATTATATACGCCTCCATGAAAAAAGTAAAAAGGGGTTACTACGAAATGTTCTCCGAAACTCTGGTTGAAAATCCTGCCCAAACCACTGACGGGGAAATTTCCGAATTACATACCCGCAGGCTGGAAAGGGATATAAACGAACAACCACAGGACTGGCTATGGAGCCACCGGAGGTGGAAGTATAAACGGCCAGTTGACCATTAATATAAACGAACGCTATGGCAAAAGCAGAGATTACCTACAAGGATAAAGTGGCACTGTTTGAAGAACTGGTATCTACCAATCCCGAGGCAACACTAAAGTGCGATACCTTAGCTTAAAATACGTGAGTAGCTTAAGCCAAAGCCAACAACCAAAATGAAGAAATAGCCTATCTTTTTGATGAAATTTAAAATATGAGCCGAATAAAAGTGCTATTCGGCTCATATTTTTCCATATTTTGAGCCGAATAAGCCGTATATTCGGCTCATGATTTACAATTGGCAACAACCTGACTGGCCTGATTTTAAATACGACCTTGGGGTAACAGAAGATATATTGTCTGCTTTTACCGAAGAATCCGGACGTACGGGAGGTATGCTAAATGCAATGTCTGAAGGCCAGCAAATGGAAACTGCAATCAGTACAATGGTGACGGAGGCGATCAAGACTTCGGAGATTGAAGGTGAGTATGTCAGCAGGCAGGATGTGGTTTCTTCTATCCGCAATAACCTTGGACTAAATAAAAATCCGGAGGTTATTAAAGACAAAAAGGCGCAGGGAGTCGGTAAGGTTATGGTTGAAGTCAGGGAGCAGTTTGCAGCACCTTTGACTGAACAAAACTTATGTCATTGGCACGAGTTGCTTATGGCAGACACCCGAAACATACAAACCGGGGAGTGGCGGACCCATGAAGACCCTATGCAGGTAGTTTCGGGTCCATTAGGTCAACAAAAAGTACATTTTGAAGCTCCGCCTTCAGCACAGGTGCCGATAGAAATGAAGGCGTTTATTCAATGGTTCAATGATACTGCGCCGGGGCAAAAAAAAGAAATTAAGAAAGCGCCGGTCCGTTCTGCAATAGCGCACCTTTATTTCGAATCAATTCACCCATTTGAAGACGGAAATGGCAGAATTGGCCGGGCCATTGCAGAAAAGGCGTTGTCTCAAACACTGGGGCGGCCAGTTTTATTGAGCCTGTCAAGAACAATTGACGCTGATAAAAAGGCATACTACGAGGCTTTGGAAAAAGCGTCAAAAAGTAATGAGATCACCAAATGGATAAATTACTTTGCCGGCACAGTTTACATGGCGCAAAAGCAGACAAATCTTTTAATAGATTTTACGTTGAAGAAGGCTCTATTCTTTGACAGTTTCAGTGATCAGCTGAATGAGCGGCACCTCAAAGTGATTAAAAGAATGATGGATGCCGGACCTGACGGATTTCAGGGTGGTATGAATGCCAATAAATATCTTTCTCTTACCAAAGTATCAAAGGCAACAGCAACGAGGGACCTGCAATATTTATCGGAGATAAAGGCGCTAATTGCGGAAGGCGGAGGTCGTAGCACGCGCTACATTCTGAACATGGACATTGCGAAGTAGAAAAGTTAACGGTATTCTAACGCGAAACATAGCCTGCTCACGGGCATGTCGGCGGAGGAGCCACCCCAACATACCTCATGCAACGAACCGAAAATCCGAAATCTTCACTCACATATTAAATATGAATATGGATAAACCCTTTTCTCCACAAAAGATAAAACATACCTGCGGCAAGCAATACAATAAGTATGACTACCAGGAGCAGCGGCCTTTTCTTTTTAGTAAATGGGTCATTGATATTTACTTTAGCGCCCTTTGGCAATTCCGCCAGGTGGGTGAGGGTATTTCCAAACCTTATATTAATGATCACTCTGGCATTTATGGCCCAGCCGTTTGCATCAAGTACAGGAGCCAGGTTCCGCTTTCTTAATTTCAGGTAGGCTATGATCATGGATGGCCCCGATATCATTAACAGCAATCCTGCCACGGCGACAGGCATTTTCCACCATTCGAGTTTCATAAAGCCCCCTACTACAGATGCTATCACAGTGCCTATGGCTCCCAATGCCAGACTAATGGCTGCGAATATCCCGACAAACTTACCTATGTCAAAGGGTGTAGGTGATTCTTTCTTTGCCTTGGCATCTTCCTCTTTTAACGGCACTTTTTCAATGCTCTTCTGCATGTCTGCTGTTACCTTCTCGTCATGGGAACTGGCCATCTTATGAATCCGGGTTTCAATAAACCTGGACACTTTACGGTAGGGCGAAAAGAAGGCCTGCCGTATGCTAATGGGATTCTCCATTATTTTTATGATGGTCGCATCCCAGTCGGTTCCCTTCCTGTCGTAAAACAGCGCATTTCTTCCAACAATAAGGTTATCTACATCTCCATGAGTAAGTGCGGCAACAATGATCATCTTTTCATTAGAAGACCGTGATACACAATCACAATACACCAGGTACATACCGCTGAAAGAAGCCAGATTGCCGTGCTTGGCCATATCGCGCACCCTGATGCAAAGATCACAACTACGCTGGTCAATATACAATGTCCCTGCCTGGAAAATAGCCTTAGCCCCCCTGGTGTAAAAATCGTAAAAGGTTACAAAATTCTTAAGTAAGGTATATAAGTCGCGGTGGTACCTTACCATTTTATCAACCATTATTATGTTGCCCGATTCTTTCTCTACAGCCATCTCCCGGACCATAAGTGATTCCATTTGTGCTCTGTAGTTCCCCAGTAATATTTCCCTGACACGCACAATCCCTGCAGGCGCTACAGACGCGCCATCCATTTCCGATATCCATTTTATATAGGGTATGAACGCCTGCTGAATGGAGTGCCATTCAGCCTCTGTAAGTGAATCGTGACCGGGAAATAACCTGCCGACTGTAAGTTCCTTAAATATAGCCATATCGGTTTCCCACGCCGGATTAATCCCGTCTGAAACCGGCAAAAGCTTATTGGCGCTGACCTCTGCCAATGGATAATCAGCAATTTCGTTAAGGCATTTCGAAAGGTCTTTTGCCGTGATGGTCTCTACCCTTGTGATCTGAAGGTTGAGGATACCTGTTGTCAGCGGATCAAAAGCCGCTAACCGGCACCGGATAAAATAATCATCAATTTTCGACCTGATCTTGCAGAAATTCTGGTATGCGGTATCTGTTTGTTCATCAATGGGCAAAATAGTGTCCTTATCCGCTTCCTTTTTATCATGCCATGCCGCAAAGTTTACACACTGTTCAAAAAAGGATTTCAGTATCTCAGCATTGACACCTTTCTTACCGCCCCTGTCAACAACCGAGCCGCTATATAACATGATCTCGTTGAGCACACCGGTCAACTCAGCATCAGCCGTACTATCTTCTGTAATTATTCCATCACCGTTAAACCGGGTACCTGCAAATATTTTTTCAGTATCGGATGTATCCTCCACAGAGATGGTGTCAGCAGCTTCCTTGCCCAGGTTCTTTAAAATGATCTTAGCAGAATCGAGCAGCGTTTTACCCTCTTCTGTCTGATCGTTGATAAATGACAACTTAAATTGGCCGCCTGCGTGAATCAGGTCGTCCGGATTTTTAATTACGGAAAGTATCCAGTTTACCGCAGCTAAAATATCCGGCACCCTGATTTGCCCGTCTTTATCGCTGTCTATCAGCTCCAGGGTCTTTTTGTCAATCTCCAGGTCATTTACAGGGCAGCTAAGCGCCGTCCATAATTTAGGGTCAAGATCAGCAAGATTTGCCAGGTCGCTGCCTGATTCCAGATTTACCCGCTTCACCCCGCCTACGGTGGAGAAGTTCCAAATATGATTTGTTGTAGCCATTTATTAAAGTGTTCCTGGTTGATAAATAGAAATACCCGGCTGTAATAAGCCGCTTAAGGCGACTTGTTTACAGTGGTTCAAAGATAATTAATTGGGTGTAGTTTAATAAATACAAAAAGGCATTATCAGCTTATTGCAGGAGTTTCAGAATGTTACTCTATCCAGAGCTGTTTTGTCAAAATGACCTTCCATTCGCCATTTTTATTTTCCATAACAGCTTCCTTTCCACTATAAACCATTTTGAAGTAAACAATTGCATACTTCATATATTCATCAAAAGTAATAGAGTAAACTACAGGAAAAGAATATAATCGCCAGGAACCATCAAACATAGGTGGTGTTATTTTAATGCAGTTGTTAAGAAATTTTACCCTGTCATTAGTTTGTTTTGTCGAAAGACGAATCTTAATAATTCCTGGTGAATCATATCGCACTACCACCCTATAGGTAAGAAATGAATCTAATGTAGCGGATCGTTGGTTATTGAGGTATATAGGAGGTTTTTCACCGAAATTTATCAACGGTCTGAAATTCATTATTGAGTCCACCAAAATTTCATTCCTTTTTAATTCTACTCCTACCTCCGCTATAAATTGTTCCATTGCAGATCTCTCCCGGTTTTCGATCATGCGGCGGGCAAAGCCTGATGTGTCATGCCTGAAAAATTTCCTTATAGCGGCATTCAATTCATCATCCGTAAAGTTTACCCCAAAAGTCGCAAGCTAAAATATAATAAGCCATCAAAGCGTTGATAATTAACGTTTTGCTGGCTATTATACTACACCCAAAAGGTGTATTTTGTTGCAACATCTCACCTTCACAACATGGACAAAGTTACACATTCCGAT
>CAIMDZ010000059.1 GCA_903839875.1 uncultured Bacteroidota bacterium | reverse complement strand
TAAATTAAAATTGCACCACAGCTCAACAAAATGCAACATTCCGTTTTTTTATAGAGCAAAAACTATGCCAAATTTTTATAATATAAAAAGAACCTACCTTTGGCTATACAATAGGACGAACTTACCTACCTAAATGTTAGTAACAAGGAAAAATATTTTTTTGTACTAACATTTTACCATCTTCACTCGTCTATATGTATAACTGAAAGTTTATTTAGACGAATTGAAGCATTAAATAATTAACCGAGTTGTCCGAAACATTAAAAATAAGGGGCCAGTTTTTAACTTCTGATGTGAATGTATCTGTGCATACGGAACTAAGCATTTTGATCAGGGACTGCATTGCCCAATCGGTCAGCGCACAAAAAAAGCTATATGATGTGTATGCACCAGCAGCATATGGCGTAATAAAAAGATACTTCTATTACGATGAACCAACGGCACAGGAAATTCTTAATGATTCGTTCTTTAAAATACTGACAAAACTAGATCAGTACACTTTCCAGGGGGCTTTTGAAGGTTGGATCAGGCGGATAGTTGTAAACACGGTTATAGACTACCTGAGAAAAAAAATTAAAGATGAGCAGCATAAAGAAGTACAGCCAGAAGACGCTTTTGTGAACAGTGATTCGGTAGAAAAATTATCGCATAAGGAGTTATTAAAAATGGTTCAGTCTTTACCGGAGATTCAGCGGGCAGTTTTCAACCTGTATGTGTTTGAGAATTATCCGCATAAGGAGATAGCTGAAATACTGAATATAAATGAAAATAACAGCCGCTGGCATCTGAACGATGCCAGGAAACGGCTGAAGGAAAAGATTAATTGTATCATGTAGTAATCCATAAACGATGGAAAAGCACGAAAAAAATATTGATGACCTTTTCAGGGAGGAGCTTGGTAACTACACCGAGACTCCGCCACCTGCAGTGTGGAATGCCCTTGAAAGAAAATTAGGCGCAGTCAGCCAGCCTCCCCGTTTTACAGACAGGGGGCTATGGTACCTTGCAACATTATGCCTGGTAGTAATGCTGGCACTGCCACTGCTGAAAGAAAAATGGGATACAGCTATAGCCAATGCTAAACAACAAATTGCTGCCGGAACTGCAAACGGCAGCAAAACAACCAGCGGTGAAACCAATAAGAATAACAACACAAACGATAATACCAACCCGGCAGCCGCCGCCGGCAATAACCAGGGCGTTAATAATAACAGCGTTGCAAATGCACAGCCTGCCAATGTAAATAACAACAACGGCAAGGAATCAAATCATGCTGAAGATGCAATGGGCCCCCATATAAAAAATAACCAGCTTGCAAAGTATGCCACCATTAGCACCCATTATCATAAAGCCGGACACAAGAATAAAAACCAATGGAAACAGGCAGGCGAACCGGAATTAAATAATGTAAGCGCATCGAAAAGCGGAAAACATATAGCAGTGAAAGGAAACAAAGCGACTGAAACAGAATATCCGGAACAAAAAGAAAACGTATACAGCAGTAAAATTTCGAAACCTGTAAATAAAGGAGGAGCAAGCGAGACAATTGAAGAGGATAAACCCGTAAAGGAGGTTACCAAAGAAACTGCAGTACCTGAAAAAAATAATACTGCCGCAAACAATAAAACAAACAATAACAAGCCGCCGGTTAAGAACAACATAACCAAAAAACCAAAACCGCATTTCAACATGTTTGAAGTGGGGGTGAAAGCCGGATACGAAAGAGGCTTTGATAATGACGGCGGGAAAAAAGGTGTCATTTCACCTTACCTGCAATGGAACATCAGCCCAAAATTTGCTATAATGACTCAGCCTGCTTTTAAGTATGGGGTTCTAGACCAGAGGAGAATTGGCATTAGCAAATCTTATTATAAAGAAAACAGCGATTCTTTAGCTGTGCAAAATGGCCCAAGCACTTTGGCGTCTGTAACCCCTGATGGCACCACACAATACGTCACATTCTACAAATATAGCCAATCACATGATTCAATTGTTAAGTCTTCTACCTATGGCGGAACCTATGCAGAAGTTGAAATTCCACTCTTATTGAAATTTAAAATCTCGAAAAACTTCTCTGTATATGGAGGTGTGAATTTGATCTACTCTAAATCAATAAAGATAAAAGAAAACACTGCCAGTTACAAGAACATAGTCATAACAGACAGTAATTATTTCGTTGTTAAGCCCTATATCAATCCGGCACCCGATCCTACCAGTTCAGTAATTACTTATAATGGCAATGATATTTCAAGTTACAAAGGCCCTGACTACCCTACTACCACAACTGATATGTGGCGTGTAGGCTATATGCTCGGGTTCAGCTATCAATACAACAAACGGTGGTTGTTCGATGGTTTGGTGCAGCAAGCTAATACAAAATCAAACTACCAGGCTGGTTATAATATTAATTCTGCTTTATCAGTACCTTATTTTCGTTTCACTCTTGGCTATAAACTCAAATAACCTTTAAACCTTGTTTTGAAAATACCAATAAACCCATCATGCACAAAGCCTCTGTATTCTTGCAAGGGCTTTTTTTATTTCATACCCCCATTGCAAAAAATTTATTTATTTTAACAGGATGTTGCAAAAAACAATTTGCATATTCCTTTTTATTTCATTGTCCTTCCTTTCTGCTGCAAAGGAAAGAACATTGCTGGCTGCCCTGGCAGACTCAGTGCAGCTTGCCTATAGCAATAATGCAGATTCTTTATTGGAATACTATGCTGGTAAGGCATTTCTGCTTGCGGTTGAAACAGGAGATATTGATGCAGAAATAAAAGTGCAGAAGTTGTATGGCATCAGGTTATTCCTGAACGGACAATCAGAAAAAGCGACTAAAATATTGCTGGATGCTGCGCGGGACGCGGAAAAATACCCGGTAACCATTGAATCAGCATTACTGTATTATAATATAGCCCAGGTGTATAATAAAAATGAATTCGCTGCAATCAGTGAAAGCTATTTACGCAAAGGGCTGGAAATAGCACACCATTTTAAAAATGATACGGTACTGGCCGACGGCTACAACAGGATAGGATACATCTATGAACAGAAAGGAAATCTGGATTCTGCATTGTATTTCTACTCGCTTGCACTTGATGGTTACAACAAAATGAAGATTGATCTAGGCAAATCTTATAGCCTGGAAAATATTGCAGGCATTTATATCAAAAAGAATGACTTCAAACAAGCGCTTTTATTCGAAAAGGAAGCCCTAGCTTACCGTACGGTAAGCGGAAAGAAATTAGACCTAGCGGTGGCCAATATGAATATCGGCGAAACTTTTGGCAGTATAAAAAAGTATGACAGCGCAATCTATTATGCACATAGAGCATTGGAAATAGCCAAAGAAATTACCTATAAAGACCTGGTAAAATATGCAGAACAGTTTCTTTCGGATATCTATGAGCAGAAGGGAGATTATAAAACGGCGCTTGATTATCACAAAAAATACGCATTGCTCGATGATAGTATTTACAATGAAAAAAAAGCAAAACAAATTATTGAATCAGACACCAGGTACCAAACCGAAAAACGGTTGCAGCAGATCAAAGACCTGAGCCAGCAGGCTACCATACAAACCCTGAAACTGAGACAACGAAACATTTACCTTTCCATTGCCATCGGACTGCTGCTGGTGGGCACGGCCATCGTTTATCTTGCGTACAACCGCCGAAAGCTGATAGAGCAGGCTAAACTCCGGGAAGAAATAAACAAACAGCAAAGCATCACCGCACGCGAAGTATTGAAAGCGGAAGAAAGGGAACGTAAACGCATAGCCACCGACCTGCATGATGGCGTAGGCCAGCTATTATCTGCCAGCCTGATGAACCTGAACAGCTTTTTTGCCAGGCTACATATCACCAAAGAAAATGACCCAAACGCCGGAAAGATACTCGGCCTTGTTGCTGACAGTTATGAGGAATTACGCGCCATATCACACCGTATGATGCCAAAAGCCCTGGAAAAATCAGGCCTGGAAACTGCAGTGGAGGAATTGATAACCGGCATCCATGGCAGCAGGCTGGCAGTAACTTTCGAAGCCCACGGACTCAATGAACGCCTGGAGGAAGATGTTGAAACGGTTCTTTACCGCGTGATACAGGAGTCGGTGAATAATGTTATCAAACATGCCAATGCGAAATCACTGCATATTCAGATATCAAGAGAAGCAGATGGCATTTCTGCAACCATAGAAGATGACGGAAAAGGCTTCGACAGCAGGAAGTTGAAACACTCGGGCATAGGCTTGAAAAACATGAATTCAAGGGTGCAGTTTCTCCATGGCACTATTGACATTGACTCGCATCCCGGCAAGGGAACGCTGGTTGCGGTGTTTATACCATTATAGATTTCAATAATCATCTTATACAAATAATCTTTTAAGAAAAATTAGGTAAATAAAGACTTTTACGTACCTTTGCTAACGCTGTTAGGAAAAATACAGCAATAAATGGGCATCACCGAAAGAAAAGAGCGTCAAAGGAAAGAAGTAAGGGATAGCATCCTCACTTCCGCCTGGCAATTGGTGAACGAGGAGGGCTGGCAAAACCTCTCGATCCGTAAAATAGCCGATGCCATTGAGTATAGTGTGCCGGTAGTGTATGATCATTTTGAAAATAAGGAAGCAATACTATCTGAGTTTAACCATCGCGGTTTTAAGTTACTGGGCGACAGGCTAAAGGAAGCAAAGGAAAAGCACCATAAAGCAAATCTCCAGCTCGAGGCTCTGGCATATGCCTATTGGGACTTTGCCTTTGAAAATAAGGAATATTACCAGTTGATGTATGGCCTTGGTATGCCTACCTGCGAAAGCCTTTCCAGCGTGCCGGAGCTGATGGCCTTTATTGGTGTTATACACTCGACTATTGAAGAACTGCTGAAAGAAAGCGGAAATACCACAGATATTTGGCTGAAGGTACATTCCTTCTGGTCCACCATACACGGACTTGTATCCATCAACCTGATGTCGCCGCCAACTAATCATATGGGAATGACCAATAATGAATTCAACAAAACCATATTAAAGGATTTTTTAAAAGGATTTTTAAAAGGGCTTGAATAATTTTTTTTGCAATAAAAAGTTAACGACGTTAGAATATATTATGTCACTATTATTTAATCATATTGGTAAATTCCGGCTTAACCGATTTTAACGGTCTGATTTTTTTGCTCATTAAAATAACAATGTTAGAAATTATAAATATGGTTAAGGGTAAATTGGTAAAAAGGTAAAAAGATAAAATTAGAAATTAAATCAAAATCAAAAAAAAACAAAACCAAACAGAATATGAAAAAAGTATCAATCATCATGGCTGCCCTCATAATAGCTGCAGCCGCTAATGCACAAACATGGACCGTTGACAAGGCACATGCGAAATTAGGTTTCTCTATTACCCACATGGCGATAAATGATGTGGAGGGAATGTTCAAAACGTTTGACGCAACCATCACTTCAAGCAAGACTGATTTCAGCGATGCCGTGTTCACTGCCAATGCCCAGATAGGCTCCGTATTTACCGACAACGAGAAAAGAGACGGACACCTGCGCTCTCCCGACTTTTTTGATGCAGAGAAGTTCCCGGCTGCCACTTTCAAAAGCAAGTCCGTAGCGGTTGCAGGGCCTAATAAACTGACAATAACCGGCGACCTTACGATGCATGGCGTGACCAAAACAGTATTGCTTGATGCCGTTTTCAAGGGGCCTGCCATAAACCAAATGAACAAAAAACAAATGGCAGGATTCAAGATCACCGGAAAAATAAAACGCAGTGACTTCAAAATAGGAGCAAGTATGCCGGAAGCCGTATTAAGTGATGAAGTACTTGTAACTGCCAATTGCGAGTTCCAGCAATAAGCGTGCGTGAAAACAAGTAGTACAAAACAATTTTAATAACAATAAAAAGACAAAACAATGAACACAACAAAATGGGCTATAGACGCCGCACATTCAGAACTGCATTTCAAAGTAAGACACCTCCTGGTTTCAAATGTAACCGGGCAATTTAAAAATTTCACTGCCAGCGTGGAGACAAACGGTGATGATATTACGACTGCCAAGGTGCATTTTTCGGCAGACGTAGATTCGATATCTACCAACAACGAGCAACGCGATGCACACCTGAAAAACACAGATTTCTTTGATAGCCCGAACCACCTGCAGATAACTTTTGAAGGTGAGAAGCTTGAAAAATCAGGACTTGACGAATACAAATTGCACGGCACACTCACAATGCGTGGCGTTAGCAAGCCGGTGACGCTGAATGTAGAATTTGGCGGCATTGTACAGGATCCATGGGGTCTAACACGGTCGGGTTTTTCGGTGACAGGAAAGATCAACCGTAAGGACTATGGCGTAAGCTTCAGCATGGTATCTGAAACCGGCGGGCTGTTGCTGGGTGAGGAAGTAACAATCAGCGCAAATGTTGAGTTTGTGAAACAACCCGAGCTGCAACCTGCATAACCGATTGACCAATTATTAACGGTACCTGCACAACACACATTGTGCAGGTATTTTTTTATCTTTGTGAAAAGCATATCATGAAAAAGTTTTTGCTTGTTATCGTTCTTACGGTATTATTCCAGCCCTTCATCTCCTTCAGTCAGACCAACTGGACAGTTTATGAATACAGCATTTCATTCAGAATTAAGAATGCGGGTATTACCGTTAACGGCAAATTCACGGGCCTCAAAACAGAAATTCTGTTCAGCCCTGAAAAGCTATCCTCGTCTAGGATCAGCGGTAGTGTAGATGCAGCTACTCTTGCCACGGGTATCAACATGAGAGACAAAACCATAAAGGAAGAAAAATACCTGGATGCCGAAAAACACAAACTTATTGAAGCAACATCAACCAAACTTTACACCAAGGATGCCTACTATGCCGGGCTATTCAATATTACCATAAAAGGGGTCACCAAAGAAGTAGAAATACCATTTGAGTTTACCCCGCTTGGCAACCTTGCTGAATTTAAGGGTGAGTTCAAGCTTAACCGCAGGGATTTTGAAGTTGGCGGCGGCAGCATGACCATGGCTGATAACCTTACTGTAAAAATTCTTATCAAGGCGAAAAGCTAAACACAGCGCTTGTTACTCTTTGGAAATCAATCATTAATACAGATTTTTCTTAACATTACCTTTCAAATCTTTTGTTGTTACCTGACTTAAGAAAATTTTATAAAAATATTTTTGGTGAAAAATCAAAAGTTATTAACTTTGTACTCATAGGGTATATAGAGCTGACCTGTTCCCAGGCTGGCTTTTCATAAGGTTTATAGGGGCCGGTCTGTTCTCAGACTGGCTTTTTTGTTTTTAGCCCTGCCATTCCTTTATTCAACTGTTACACATGCCATTGAAAAATTCCCGGACTAAACCGGGAATCATTATTCTGTTATCCTTATCGGAAGCATTAGCGCAGATTATTTCTGACTCTGCTGTTTTACACCAAAAAAGATTTAGTTTTAATATTCTCTTTGTTTTCTGACCAACAGGAATTAATTTGCAATGGATTAAACAGTACTTATGAAGAAAATTTTCAGTTTCGGCACCCTTGCATTAATCGTCACAATATTGGTAGCAGCCTGTAAAAAGGCTCCGGACCACCTGATTGACGCAGGCTCTATGACCGCCAACGCCGGTGGCGCTTCCTTTAACAGTGCCACCTGTTACGAAAATTTTGTACTCAGCAATACCAACGACTTCTACATAAAAGGCACCGGCACCGACGGTAATACGTTTATCGTGTTAAGACTTCGGGGAACCAGGATCTACCCCGGCGATTACCTCATAGATATTGCCGACAGCATTAATGGCGCCTGGTATATTCAGCATGGTACCAGTTGGCAGGCCAGAACCGGTAAAGTAACAGTAACCTACGATTCGGCAGGTGTAGCTACCAGTGGTAGCTTCAATTTCACTACCATCCACGAATCTAATGCCAGTGGTTCCTTCAGGGCATTGTACAGGCAATAACTCCCTGCCCCTAAAATGGTACTATACTTCGCGCGGCATAAATCAGTGCAAGAAAATGGTTCACGCAAAGGCGCAGAGGCGCAAAGACACGAGTAATAATTGTTTGCTAATAAACACATTATGTATTTATCAATCTCGCAAAATCCATGTTTCGTTAATGCACTATACTATCCCGTTTGCAGTATAACTTAAATGAATTAAAAACATCCCCCTGCCCCTTCGCCAACGCTCAGAGCCAACGCTTAAGGGGGATTACGCCATCAAGATAATTGCGCTTGATTGCTTTTTTCAACAAAACCCGAACGACAGACTGTGAAGAGTCAGGACTACTGAAATATTGTTTATCACTGCCTGCGTTGTAAGAACTTTTTAAAATCACCCTACTGTCTCCTTTTTACAACTAATTGCCCCTGATTATTTTTTCCACTTTCAGCAATTCGCCGGTTTCGCTGTATAGCATCAGCATGTAGATGCCATTGGGCAGACCGGCAATGTCCAGGTTGTGTGCTGAATGTAATGACAGCAATTGTCTGCCATCAATACTTTTTACAACTGCATTGACCGTAACAGGAGTCTGAATGAAGAGTATGCCTGTTGTCGGGTTAGGATATACAGTAATGTTCATAGCAGTATTTACCAGTAATACTCCGCTTAATGAATCACAGGTTTCTTTAGTAAGTACATAAACGGTTTGCTGGCTAACTGTAGTGCCGCATGCATTGGTGAGGCTGTAACTGATTGTTGCCATACCTGCTGCCACACCGGTTACCACTCCACCGCTTACACCGGCTATTGTTGTATCACTGCTCTGCCATATGCCTCCGGCAGAGGTATCTGTGAGGGTGAGCGTATTGCCGAGACATATAGTGTCGCTGCCGGTAATCGGGGATACCGGGGCATCTATTTCCATGGTCTTTGTTGCTGATGAATGCCCGCAGGAGTTGGTAACATCATAGGTAATAGTAACTGCTCCGGCTGAGACACCGGCCACTGTACCAGATGAATTTACTGTTGCGACACCTGTGTTACTGCTGATCCATGAACCGCCAGCAGCGCTATCCGCCAATGAAATGCCAACACCTGTACAAAGAGAATCATTACCGGTAATAATTGCGGCCAGGCGTTCTACCGTAACAGTAACAACAGCATTGCTCGTTCCGCAGATATTTGTAACCGAATAAGTAATATCAGTAAAACCCTGGACAAGTCCGGTAACAATACCTGTGCTGCCCACAGTAGCTACAGACGGAACACTGCTTAGCCAACTGCCACCGGTAGTGCTATCGGCAAGTGTAGTGGTGGCGCCTGTGCACAATGTGTTAGTCCCTGTTATTACCGCGGCCGGGCGCTGTATGGTTAATGTATCCGTTTTCGAAGACGTGCCGCAGGCATTGGTAACAGCATAAGTAATAACAGTCCGCCCCTGGTCTGCAGCTGTTACATCGCCACCAGTGCTTATGGCAGCCACTGCAGGTACGGAACTTGTCCATGTGCCGCCAATGGTTGAATCTGAAAGTGTAATAGTTGTACCTGTACATAATACAGACGCACCAGTTATGACTGAAGCCCTGCGTGCTACCGTAATTTGTATACTGTCGGCAGATGAGCCACAGGCATTAGTCAAAGTATAAACAATTGTATCTATACCCTGTGTGACACCGGTAACTATACCAGAGGTGCCCACCGTGGCGATGCCGGTATAAATGCTGCTCCACACACCACCAGACGCACTGTCTGATAGTGTTACGGTAGCACCTGTGCATACAGAATCTATCCCCGTTATAACTGATGCGGTGCGTTGTACCGAAATACTTTTTGTTGCAGTTGTTGTGCCACATACATTAGTAATGGAATAAGTCACTATTGCTGTTCCTGCTGTTAACCCCGTGATAACGCCGGTACTGCCCACCAGAGAAACAGAGGGGCTTATACTACTCCATGTACCACCCGTAGCGCTGTCTGCCAGCGTTATTGTGGAGCCCATACAAACACTGTCCACGCCGGTAATGACTGACGCCCTGCGCTGCACAGTTATGTAAGCCGTTACATACCTGGTGCCACATGGCAACAGGTAAGTAATGGTAGCGATTCCCTGGGACACACCCGTTACTATACCGGTACTGCCTACCAGCGCAATTGATGGGTTGCTGCTGCTCCATGTGCCCGAGGCTGTCGTATCAGCCAGTATAATGGTGGAACCAACGCATACCGTAGAAGGCCCTGTAATGTAACCGGGCGCTACGCTTTCATAGGCGCCATAATTCACGGTGGTGCCCTGTATACGGGCTTGCCTGGCTATATCTTTTGTATCATTGGCAGGTACATACCTTCCCGAACCGGCATCAATGAACCAGCTGCATTTATTCAATTCCAAACCATCATCGGTAGTGCCCCAGGTATTATCTGCACCAACGAGGTTTATGGTGTCCTTGAAGTATGGATTGGTTGCACTGCCCGAGTTAAATGCAAAATAATAGGGGCTGCTGCCTGCAATACTGGTATCCCGGTCGCCATACAAGCTGTAATCCTGGTAAAATATATTATTCACAATAGTGTCAATAGCTGAACTGCCGCCCAGGTAAATGCCTCCGCCGAGACCATAGTAGCCGTTTGCAGTATCTGCAAAAAAGGTATTGTTACATATAAAATGATAATAATCGCCGAGCACAAGTGCCCCTCCCATGCTGGCAGTATTTTTTACAAAAATATTATTGATCAGCGTATCTGTGCAAAAAGAGTCAAGTGCGCTGAATGCCATGGCTCCGCCCTGGTAACCAGATGTATTCCTGAAGAATATATTACCATTGGCCAGAATCTTATATCCCGAACCATGGACAAAGACCGCGCCCCCGCTGTAGGCATTACCATGCTGAAAAATATCGTGAGTCAGTACCAGGTTGCTATCAATCTGATAAATGATTCCATTCCCGGCAGTATAACAGCTATCGAACGAAGTGCTGTCAATGGTCAGATTTCCGCTTGTATTCCATATTGCGCCACCTGCTGTAGTGCCGGTGTCGGCAATGAACGTACATTTTTTGATGCGAATGTTACTATATTCACTATATATGGAACCACCATATCCTGCCCCTCCTTCTCCGCCCGGCACATATCCTCCATGGGCGGCGTTTCGGGAAAATGTGCAGCTATTGAACGTGGGAGAAGATCCGTAAAAAGTAATTCCACCGCCATTCCCTATACCCGCAGGTGTGGAATAGCCGGCATGCGGACCTCCCAGTGACTGGTTGCCGGCAAATAAACATCCGGTAAAAACAGGAGAGCCATTGATACAGTAAACTCCCCCGCCGGTAGCATTATCAATAAACAGGTAACCTGTACTCGTGTTTTTGCTGAATGTACAATTATTGAATTGCGGAGAACAGCCGGAAATTGAAATCCCCCCTCCGTAACCTTCGCCATGCGACCCACGGGAAATGTTGTTGCCAAAAGTGCAACTGTCAAATGTACAGGTAGATGCCGTTAAATGCATGGCTCCTCCATAACATCCGTAAGACGAGTAATACAGCATATCGCGGCCACCCTGAACATAATTGTTGGTGAGGCTGCATTTCACGGCTTTTAAAGTTGCTGATTCTGCATACACCGCGCCGCCGAAAGTATTACCGCTGATCCAGCTTCCAAATGTTATTGTTGATCCCATTGCATTGTTGCCGCTGAATGAACAGTTGTACATGGATAGGGTTGCATTTACAACCGAAAGCCCTCCGCCATGAACATCATATAAAAACACCTGCATCGAATTGCTCCAGAAATTACAATTCCGGAAAGCGATCTTACCCGTACTGTCATTAGTCATGTTCACGCCCGCGCCATATGCATTGCTTATGATTATGCCGTTATACTTTTTATTCCCTGTATCCTGGATAGTGGAGCCCGCAAAAGAGATACCGTCTATCACAATACTATCGGCGGCGGGCGCAATGCCGGCAATAATACCTATATGATAGTTGGTGGAAGAAGTGGGCTCATCAGAGGTTGGTACAAAATACGTAATGGAAGAAAAGGTGCGTGCCGAAAGCGATGTTTCAGTACCCGCAAAACCACCATATACTTTTAGCGACTTGCCTACCCCATTTCCCCTGTACAACAGGAATGCGGTATCTTTTCGTACAGTTGATATTAGCGGGTCAACCCCGTCAAGAGGGCCATAGGTACCTGCGGCAACCCAGATATCCACCTCAGCGGCACTACTTGTCTTTGCAACAGATAATGCATAGGCAAAATTGCGAAATGCGGTACCCCAGGTTGTACCTGCACCGCCATCTGAACCCGTGGTGTTATTTACATAATACCTTGTCTGGGCATGGGTGCCCTGGCTAAGAACAAGGATAAGGGATAAGAGGATAACGGGTAAAATTCTAAACTTCATATAGGTATATTTAATTGACATAAGTGAGTAAATAATTGGACAGCAAAATTAAGAATTAATGGTGATATTGAGTAAAATGTCTGAATATGAATGCTCCTGCTTTGTTCCGGATAAACCCCAATTGAAGCCGTCATTTCGACCGAAGCCCTTTTTCAGGGCGAAGCGGAGAACTATATCAGTGAGACAAATAAAAAAGACATCAATAACGAAGTAAATCTCCCGAAGTGCCCCACGAAGCCCAATAGACTTCCTTCCTCCCCTATGCGGAGCAAACCAAAAAACCTACGCATCGCCGTTGTTGCGTGACCCCACCAACAACGGCGGGCGGTTTTCAATTTGGCTATTGGGAGGAAGAATTCCAGTCGCAGACTGGCTGGATTGCGTAGAGCCAGTTTTAAACTCAGAGTTATTTTACAGCGTTCCTATTTCTTCTTCAGCAACTCCTCCAGATACTTAATCTTCTCCCGCTCCATTTCCAGCATGCGCTCATAGAGTTTTTTGTTTTCCTCCATAGCCTCGGCGTATTTTTCAAGCGGGTTAAAAGTATTGGTGCAAGACGGGCCACTTAATTGTGGTCCACCGGTGGCGTTGTCGTAATTATTCTGTATATTATTTATCACCCGCTCCTCACTAAAATTCTCGATCGCTTCCACAGTCATTTCAAGGGCATTGGCTATTTTCTGCAGCATGTCGTCGTCTATGGTTTCGCTGCTTTCTATGCGCGATACGGTGCTTTTGCTTACACCGAGTTGTTTTGCCAGTGTATCCTGCTTTATGCCTTTTATAGTGCGTATGCCTTCTATTTTCCTGCCCATGTGCGGTTGTGGTGTGGCTGCTGTTTTTGGTGGCATGGTGGTGCGCTTTTTAGTTGAAACAAAAATCCATGTTTCGCAACAATGTTGCGGAGGAAAATTTCCCTGTAACAAAAGTATAGTATTATTTCGCCAAACAAAAACTCATACCATGAACAACAATACTTTTCCCGGTTTTCCGCACCCGGCCACAGAGCTTGTGGAATATTTGTGCGGCGTGGACTTTGTAGTGGTAGCCACTACCGGCAAATTGGTAGTGCGCCACAACGCCGCCGATACAGGGCCTTTCAGGCAATGGCTGGACAGCCACGGGGTACAGAACATAACAGAAGAGGCAGGGGCGGCGATACAGGAGGTATATACGAATAGTATAAGGTGAGAGCGGGGAGACCCACCGGTTCAATTCAAATCCTTCGGTTTGAATTGAACATCCCACTCCTTCCCGAAGAAAAAATCGGGATCATGAAAAAACAGGAGGGGAGTGTGTTACGTAGGCGTGAGTGGATCACCCCTGCCTGTTTTGCGGCCGTCGCCGAAAACAGGCTGTCCCCTCTTTGGCAAGAGGGGAGTTGTGTTGCGCAGGCAGGCCTTGATTGGGCGGCGGAATATGGGTTGCCGGTCGGAGACCTGGGCTTTATTTGGGATTTAAGTCTGGAAGACTGAAAGCAGTGGGGTTTAAAGCGCGAGTGCTGATCACCCCTGCCTGAAATCGGCCGTCGCCGATTTCAGGCTGTCCCCTCTTTGAAAAAAAGAGGGGAGTTGTGTTGCGCAGGCCTTGATTGGGCTTGGGAACATAGGCTTACGGTC
>CAIMDZ010000058.1 GCA_903839875.1 uncultured Bacteroidota bacterium | reverse complement strand
CTTACCGTTCAATCAATTTTGCCGACAAATTTTGTCACCAATGGTGATTTCGCCGCAGGCAATACCGGGTTTACCAGCAGTTATACTGTTGAAGCACCGGCTCCGGTATCAACTCCCGGCAATTATGCCGTTACCACAAACCCATCGCTCTACGATGCGACTTTTCCTGCTTTTGGAGACCATACATCCGGGACTGGAAATATGCTGCTGGTAGATGGATCTCCATCAGCCGGACTTAGTTTCTGGTGCGAAACCATCCCGGTAACAGCAAATACTGATTATGTGTTCAGCGCCTGGACGGCGCTTGCGCACCTGCCGTTGCCGTCTATACAGCTTTCAATAAACGGATTGCCTGTTGGCACATTTGCTCCTTCTGTAACTGCAGGAGCCTGGGTACAGTACAGGGTTGCATGGAACAGCGGACCTGCCACAACAGCTAATATTTGTTTGTCTGACCTGGTCAATACCGCTTTTGGTAATGACTTCGCTATAGATGATATTGCCTTCCAGAAACTGTGTACTTTGAAAGACAGTATTTATGTAAGCGTTGATTTTTCTGATACTACCTCTACCTCAACAGATTCAATTATTTGCTTTTCTACGGGTAATACTGCTCCAATAACTGCACCTTCCGGTTATACTTCTTATCTGTGGAATGTGGGAAACACGACACAGACTATATCTGTGGCCAGTGGTGTTTATTGGGTGTATTGCAGAACTAATTGTTCTACACTGGTTGATACCTTCCATGTTACCTTGCTGAATGATACCATGAGGCTGCTCAATCCTGATACGGCTATTTGCCGTTTTAAATCGGTACAGGTGAGGTTAGGCGGCAATCCTGCTTTAAGCTACCAATGGCTGCCAACGGCAGGTATACCAATAAGCACACTTCAAAGCCCGCTGATCACACCGGATACATCAGCCTTGTACACAGTAACTGCCTCAATGACCGGCTGCCCTGACCTGGTGGCTTCTTTCTTCATAGATGTTCAGCCGGTGCCAACAGTATTTATAGGAGGCAACAGGGAAGTGTGCAGATTCGACACACTTCATTTGCATGCCACTGTAACCCCGAACTGGTACACCCACTACATCTATAGCTGGACGCCTGCTACATTCCTTGACGATTCAACTATGTCAACGGTTATATTCAGAGCAGGTGACAGCACCAAGTTGATTCTTACTGTAACCACCCCTGCGGGCTGTACCAGCAAGGATTCTGCATTAATGATCGTGCATACTCCCGTTGATTCGCCCAATTACAATTTCGATTTGTGTCCCGGAGACTCGGTGCAGTTAGTGCCGCCCGGTGGTGTTAGTTATCATTGGAGCCCCGGCATTTATTTAAGTGATTCAACGGCAGCACAGCCCTGGGTACATCCAATAACCTCACAATATTATACGGTTGTAGCCACCGACCAGTTTGGTTGCCACCCTAAAGGAAGCGCAAATGTAGTGGTGCGGCCAAACGCGGTGATATTCCTGCCTGATTCTGTGAGTTTATATCCGGGAGAATCATACCAGATTGAACCGGTAACCAACTGCACTTATTTCTTATGGTATCCTCCTGCCGGCCTTGATTATTACAAGATTTCCGATCCGGTTGCGACGCCTTTGGTTAATACAAAATATATAGTAACCGCATGGACAGAGTGGGGCTGCAAAACGGAGGATTCCATCAGCATACGACTGGATGAAACGGTACTTGCCATTCCGAATGCATTCACTCCGGGAGCGGGAGTAAATAATTTCCTGTATTTAATTAAAAGAGGAACAGCAACCTTAAACTACCTGCGTATCTGGAACAGGTGGGGCAATATGGTTTTTGAAACATCTAATGTTGATGAGGGCTGGGATGGAAAGTATAAGGGAGTTCCGCAACCGTTTGGTGTGTATGTATACCAGTTGGAAGCAGTAACGAATTCAGGCCATCGTTTCACGAAGCATGGCAATGTGACCTTGTTACGGTAATGAAAACAAAATGAAAGGAAATAATTGGCAGGATACTCAGGGTTTCCAAAACAGGTTTATTTCCTTGCAGGAATGTTTTTGATTTCAAAGTAATAGACTGATAATTTATTAAATTCTATAACTCCGGATATCTTTTCATCTTCACTTATTAAAAATTTCCATACTTGTTAGTTTTAGGATTTTGGACTGGGCGTATGATCTCATATTATATGCGTAATTGTTTGAAAATGGGCGTGATTTTTTCAATGTTAAGAAATTATTAAGTCTTCGTTATCATTTTTAAAGCCCGATTTTAGCAGATAGCTTTGTCCTGTTAATTTTACATTAATAAATTGTTATGTCATTCGATTCTGTACTTAAATTCTTTTTGCCCAAAGACCGGATATTTTATAGTTTATTTGAAGAGGTAGTCACCACATTGGTACTAATGGGAGATACCTTTAAGAAAGCAATGCAGGAGAAGGATCTCACTCAGAGAGATAATGTATTGAGAACTCTTGAAGGACTTGAACACAGGAATGATGAAACTACCCACAGGATATTTATCGAGCTTGGGAGAAATTTCATTACCCCGCTGGACAGGGAAGATATCCATTATCTAACCACTTCCCTGGATGATATTGCTGATTATATTTGGGGCGCTGCCAAGCGGATAGTGAATTACCAGATTAATGATGAGTACAATACATTACCGGCATTCGCGGAGATAATTTCCAAATCAATCGGCGCTATAAATACGGGTGTATATGCACTGCGCGATATGAAGGACCTGCGGGCTATTACGACGGCCTGCGTTTTGGTAAACAGCCTGGAGAATGACGCAGACGATCTGCTGGACAGCACGCTGATGAAATTGTTCTCTTCAAATGTAACAGCGGTAGAGCTCATCAAGCAAAAAGATATTTACCAGATGCTGGAAACAGTTACTGATAAATGCGAGGACGCAGCCAATGTTATAGAATCCATCATCATTAAATATTCATAAAAGCCAGTATGTCGGTTCTTCTCATTGTTATACTGGTTTTGGCAATTATTTTTGATTACATCAATGGCTTCCATGACGCAGCCAATTCAATTGCAACTATAGTATCCACCAAAGTGCTGACTCCGTTTCAGGCAGTAATGTGGGCTGCTCTTTTCAATTTTGTGGCATTCTTCATTTTTAAAGATCATGGAGTTGCCAATACCATTGCCAAAACTGTTCATAAGGAATTTATTACGCTTCCTTTGATCATGTCAGGTCTGATAGCGGCAATTTCATGGAACCTGTTCACCTGGTGGTTTGGCATTCCCTCGAGTTCTTCTCACACGCTTATTGGCGGTTTTTCAGGAGCGGCTATAGCGCATGCGGGCTTTCATGCAGTGGATTCAGAACCCATCATAAAAACGGTAAGTTTTATTGTGCTTGCACCATTGCTGGGTATGCTTATGGCCTACATTATTTCACTCTGGTTCATTTATTCATTCAGGCGGGGCTATATGCCAAAAATTATTTCGTTAATAGTAATTGCCGCAGTAATAATACTGCTGTCAAAAGTAATGGAAACCGACCCTAAAAACCTGAAAGGGCATATGGACAATTATTTTCTGAATGTCTTCTTTGATACTAAAAACTTCAAATGGATTTTGTTAGCTGTCATATTAACGGCAATAGCAGTATTTACTATGTTCCTCGGGTCGTTGAATACCGCCCGTTCTACGCTTTACCTTAAGCGTTTCCAGTTGGTATCCTCAGCGGCTTTCAGTATTGGTCATGGCGGCAATGACGCGCAGAAGGTAATGGGAATAATAACTGTTGCATTAATCAGCGCCGGTCAGATACATGATTTCAAGGAAATGCCGATATGGGTTCCGCTGGCATGTTATTCCGCAATAGCGCTCGGTACCATGAGTGGCGGATGGCGTATTATTAAAACAATGGGTACCCGAATTACCAAGGTAACACCCTTTGAGGGCGTAGCTGCAGAAACTGCAGGTGCCATAACATTATTCCTGACCGAGAACCTGAAGATACCCGTAAGTACCACGCATACTATCACAGGGTCTATAATAGGAGTTGGCGCCACAAAGCGTCTTTCAGCTGTGCGCTGGGGCGTTACCATCAACTTATTATGGGCATGGATACTTACCATCCCGATAAGCGGGTTGCTGGCCGCCGGAATTTATCTTATCGTGAGTTTATTTTTGTAACAACGGATTGAATATTCATGATGAACAATTAAAGTGAGGCGAAAATTTTGAGCATTTGTTCACCGCCATTTTCCACCTGTTCAAATACGGGATGAATCATTCCCATTTCTACCTTCTTTAAATTTTCAATAAGTTCTTCTTTCGAAATAGCAACGGTAACAACACCGGGCGGCCTGTCCACAATATTTGAAGCGATGACGATTTTTTTAAGGTACAGCGCTTCTCTTACAGAAATAGAATCACCGTCGGTAGTCGTGATCCTGAGCATAACATCTATTTCTTTCAGGAGTTCGAAATAACTGTGCGTGATTTTAATTACAAATACGTTTTTAGGTATGTCAACATTGTTCTGTTTCAGATAGTCAGAATACATACCTGATGGGTCAGACAAAATAATACAACAATTCTCAACCTGCCTGAATACTTCCAGCAGGAACCGGACCTGGTAAATTTCGTTTCCGAATTTATCGAATGATACGTTGTGTGCATTGGACGAACATATGACCTTGTATTTCTTACGGATACTGATGATCAGGTCTTTTATCTCAGGACTTAACTCTTCTATTACTGAAGGGGGGATGAATGCAGTTCCCAGGAAAACCTTTTTGGAATACTTAAGTGCGTAATCAAAACTTTGCCTGTTAAGAACAATAGATAAAGTAGCTAATTTAAGAATTAACTTATCCAGCAGATTTACAATCCATGAGTGGCGGTCCATATTGCCATGAAAAGTGACAATAAATTTTTTATGAAGCAGCCAGGAAACAAATGCGAGAAAGATTTTAAACCTGGAACTGGAACAATTGAGACAGATAATTTTGTGTCTCATTACTTCTTTGACAATTGCTGAGATCGTATTTTGTTTGTAATCTATAAAGTCAGTATTAAAATCTTCCCTACCACTCAAAAAATCATAAAGTCTTTTATTATAAATTGAAACACCCCCGATAGGAGGAGGAAGGGTACCAATGAGAATAATTTTATTATTGGGTTTGATCATGTTAATTTATCGGGCGGCCCCGCCCGGATGACACATTCGGATGGGCAATATTAAGGAAATAAAAAACAATATAAACTATAAGGTCTATTTTTAGAAAAACATTTGCATCCGCACCGGGTCATGTCAAAGGCTTGTTTTTTAATGATAATGCAGGCCTTTCTATATACATCCATGAAAGCCACGACAGGGTTGCAACACAAACCAATACGAGGATAAATGCATAGTTACCCGATCTATAGCCAAATTCGATCAGTACATTAATTACCGGCATATGGTATATATAAATACCATAGGAGAAATCGTTGTTGCGCAGCACTTTATTGCCCATCCATTTCGTAGTAAATGATAAAGAGATCACAGCCTGGGATAATAAAACAGCAGAAATGAAATGGTAAAAGTTTGTCCAGTAACCGAACTGAAATTTATGTAGCCACGTACAAAATAGTAAACAGTATAATAGATAAACTGCCAGCCACACCACTCCTTTCCCTTCATACCATGTCCGGATTTTTTCCCAATTATAATAAGTGATGGCTCCTAGTAGAAAATAGAAAAGATACGGTAATAAAGTGACCCCTGTTACTTTTACAAATTCAGACCGTTCTGCACTGAACTTATAAGGCTGGTAAAGAATATTAAAAGCTACCGAGATTATTATCCATTGTAGGATCCAGATATTCATGCTGATCCTTGTCTTCCGGAACAGCCAGAACAGAATGGGTATGAAAATATAGAAGCTTAATTCAACAGGTATGGTCCATAAGGCGCCATTGGGGTTGCCCACCCCAAAGTCCCGTAACATTTCCGGCGTATAAAACTGAAGAAAAGAAAACTGTGTTCCAACCCAACTCCAGAATTGAGCACTAAAAATATTGTCGTGGTTGATGTACCCGAAACCAGCCAGTATACCTATAGTAACAAGCAGGCAGAGCCAAAGGCCTGGAAAAATCCGTAAAAATCTGTTCCTGAAATAAATTTTCAACGAGTCATTTCTTTCAAAGGATGCAAATACCAGGAACCCGCTTATAATAAAAAGTACCTGTAAGCCCGGAAAGTACCTGGTGGCATAAATCAGGTTATTTATGAAGGGCGACGGTATATGCAAATGCTCGTAAGAATGATATACCGCGATCTGGAATGCTGCAAACAATCTAAGGAGGTTGAAATTATTTTCTTTTGATCGGGTTACCTGCATTATGCTGCTAATTATTTTTTATGGTTGTGTAAGTTCCGTAATGCAACAGGAGGCATTTTACGGAAAGGTGTATAAGTATGATGTAGTAAAACATAGTATAATCCCCGATGGGCGTGAACAGGTTGTAAATAAAAAAAGAAGCCAGAATAAGGGTGCAGATAATTTCTACGACTGCTGTAAATTTTATTTTACCCAACGCAGCCATAAAGGCGCCATTAAGCGAATTAAGAAATAGTAATGGAATTAAATAGCAGAAAAAATTAAAAAAGAGGGGAAGGTCGTGATAAGACGGCGCATAAAAACGGGTAATAAAAAAACTGAGGAAGAATCTGCAAACCAATAGCATGGCAACACTAACAACTGAAACCAGGACCAGGTACTTCCGGTACATGGCTTGCACCCTTTCATGATCATTTTTTATTAAAGTGAGCTGCGGGCTCATGATTGAAAACATGGGAGCTATGGTAACTACTGTATACCGGAAGAAAATAATGCATAGCCCAAGAATGATTTGAAGGTGCAATTCGATATTTGAATACCTGATGATAATAGCAATGATGGTATAGTACAGTACATTAAGCCCGTTGTTGAGCATTGCGTATTTCCCGTATTTGATTAATCTTTTGCTGTATTTTATCTTCGATGCGCGAAGGGACAGGTAATTGGTCCTGGTGAAAAAGACAATATAGAGAGCAACTACTGCGAATTCGATTAACGGGTAAATAATCAGAAAACGATCATTAAGCATTTGCCTGAACCACATGTTAAAATGAATCAGGTAAAATGCAACCACCAGCGTTGATTTTTGTATCATATTGGACAGTGCAGCTTTGCCAAATGCTTTTGTAGCTAAGAAAAACGAAGTGATATTCTGCCTGTATAAATAGGTAAAGGTTATTATGACGGTTATTAAAAGTGTCCCGGATAAAATAGTAGAGAAGCAATAGAACAATAGCAGGTGAATGATAACAAGAATTACATACCAGATTGTTTGTAAACGGATTGCCTGCCCGAACAAATTGTACCTGATATCCCTGTTGTAGGATATGATATAGATGATGGAATAGGAGATGCCAAGGTTGGCTAATACATTATAAAATGGAATTGTATTCAGCACATTGACATATATTGAATAATTTTGTTTAGATAATAGCACCGACATTTGTCCGCCTAAAAAGAACTCAATGGGAATCAGAATAAAGAACGAAGCCCAGTAAAATGCCATGCCGTTCCTGAAAAATTTTAGTGGTTTGAACAGGTAACTGCCTGCAGCCTTAGAAAATGCCGGATTCGTTTGCTTTATTTCAGAAATTTCTTCCATATTGCTATCTGGCAACAATTTTCTCCACAAAACCCTTTTTATGAGTTAGAATAATAATGGTCAGGCCAATTTGTGCTGTTGTATAAAGATAGAAAATGATTTTTTCACTTAATAAAAATTTCCATGACCCTTTAACATATATTTAAACGTATTGCCATCAATGAAGGCTAATTAATCGGTACTTTTGCAGATTGCCTTTTTTGAACCGGAGATCCGATAAATGTCATTACCCCCAATACTCAGATACGTATATAACCACGGAACCGAAGAAGTAATACGCCGTGGTAAAAAAATATTCTATACATCAGGCGTGCAAATGCTGGATGTAGACCACTTGCTGGAGCAGGTCAGGTTCCGTGTGCGGAATGATCTTTACCAGAATTACTACACGGTAACCATAAATAAGTATTTACAGCCAAAGGATTTATCAGTAAGGTGCCAGTGTCCTTACAACCTGGGCGAAATATGCCGCCATGAGGTAGCAGCGCTTTTTCAGCTCAATGACATTTTGCAAAGCGGTTTTTTTGAAAATACGAATATTACTTACGACCAGAAGCACACAGTTGTGCGCATGCGGCAGATAAACAAGCAGATGCTGCAAATATTCACTTCGGCTGATTCGCTGGAGAAGGCTGAAAGAATCGCCAATTCGAATAAAGCAGTTATAACTTCTGATAAAAATGACCGTATAGAGGCAGATGTGCCCGATGAAGGGAAAATATACCATGTTACTGTAAAACAAAATGAAGAGCGTTATTTTGATACTTCATGCGGGTGTGCTGAAAAAACGCATCCGCTATGCGTGCACAAGGCAGCCTTGTTTATGCAGGTGTTAAAAACGCATGGTGCGCAATACTTCAATTCCATGCAGAATTGGGATGTGCAGAAAAACAAACTCCTGGAGCAGTATGGTTATAGTCTGAATGACGATCTGAACAATAAATTCACATTTACCTACGAGAATAACAAACCCTTTCTGAGGGTATTGGATACTTCGATAAAGAAAATAGAATCGAAGCAGCATGTTAAAGAACCGGTTGTGGAAACAGCAACCGTTCCGGTAGAAGAAAAGAGATTGGGTATTGTGCTGGATACAGATGTTTCTGTCTTCCCGTTTTTATCAGTACACCTGATAGCAGGAACGGCCGATGATGAAGGCCGTAATTTGATAGGTGGTATTGATAAACTGGAATTGAACCAGTATATTAATCCAACGCGGTACCGGGAAGAAGACCGCGAATTGTTGCCTGTGGTAAGGAAATTCCTGCAGGATGAATTGTTGAAATTCCTGAAGAAAAACCTTCCGTTCGGAGATTTTCTGCATGATTATGATACTATATTAAAAGATGTGCCTGCCGAAGAGGTAAGAGAGCAGGTTTGGGAATACTTAATGCCCAAGTATCATAAACTATTAGACCGCTATTCTGCGTTCCCTTTTACGTACATCAGGAAGAAAGGTAAATTACTTTCTTCTGCGGGGCTGGTGCAAATTGAATTTTCTGAAAATCCGGTACATCCGCAGCTTATTGCAAAAAAAGAAGGTGATAGTTTTACATTGTCGCTGGAATGGGCAATTGATAATAACGCAATACCACACAAGGCTGTAACCATGCTTAATTCAGCCTTACTGCAATATGAGAACAGGATATATGCAGTTGGCTCCCTTCAGGAACTTCAGCTTGCCGAATTATTTCATCCGGGCGGGAAAATGGTTATTGAGGCTGAAAAATGGCCGGAATTTTTACAGAAGGATTTAATGGATTGGAGTAATAAAGTTCATGTTCATTTCTCGGAAGAACTGATGGAACATGTGTACCAGACAAAACCCGATCTGAGGCTTTATCTGAATGAACGGGAGCAGGTGCTGATACTACAGCCTGCATTCGTTTACAGCGGGATAGAGATACGGCCAGGTTATTTTGGCGATGTGATTCAGCCTCATGACGGAATCGTTAGGATCATGAAGCGCAATGAAAATGCGGAGCGCGAGTTTATCGAGTTGCTGCAAACATTGCACACGGATATCCAATTCAACAAAAAAGACCAATTCTATTATCTGCCCGGCACTACGGTACTTGCCAATAACTGGTTTCACCGGTTCATTGAACAGATGAAAGAATCGAAGGTTGACATGATGGGGTTTGAAGGCTTGAAAAACCTGCGTGTGAATGTACATAAACCGGAGACTCTGGTACACGTAAGCAGCGGAATTGATTGGTTTGATGCATCTGTGGAACTAAAATTCGGTGAAGAGGTTGTTTCAATAATTGAAGTGAAAAAGGCTTTGGCTCAAAGGCAGAATTTTGTGAAGCTTGGAGATGGCTCCATTGGTATTCTGCCGGAGGAATGGCTGAAAAAGTATAGCCTGCTGCTGAAGATGGGTGAGACCAAGGGAAATAAGGTAAGGCTGAAGAAATATCACTTCAGCATACTGGATGAACTGCTCTCAGAGATAGATGAAGATGCTTTGCAGGCAGAACTTGAAGTGAAAAAGGAAAAGCTGGAAAACATCATTACCAATGACTTCAGCCTGATAGAGCCACCGGAATTTTTAATTGCTACTTTACGGCCATACCAGTTAGCAGGCTTCCAGTGGCTTTTATTTTTAAATGAAGCAGGGTGGGGCGGCATACTTGCCGATGACATGGGACTTGGTAAAACAGTGCAGACCCTGGCCTTTTTTCAGCATTATAAAAACAAGAACAATGTTGTAAAATTCCTGGTTGTTTGTCCTACCACGCTGATGTATAACTGGGAAAATGAAATCAAAAAGTTTACCCCTGATCTCACCCATACCATTCATCATGGTCCGAAGCGTAATATAAATATAGGGGGATATGATGGTTTTGATATCATTATTACCACCTATGGTACCATGCGAAGCGATATTAAAATGTTCAAGGAGGTACTATTTGATTATGTAGTGCTCGATGAATCACAATCAATAAAAAACCCGCAGTCGCAGGTGGCCAAGGCTTCCTTACTGCTCAATAGCAGGAACCGTCTTGCATTAAGCGGAACGCCTGTTCAGAACAACACCTTTGACCTTTATGCGCAGATGAATTTTCTGAATCCGGGTATGCTGGGCAGCAGGGAGTTTTTTATGAATGAATTTGCAACACCTATTGATAAGTTCAGGGAAGATGAAGTGAAACTGCAGTTGCGTAAACTCACTTATCCTTTCCTGTTGAGAAGAACCAAGGAACAGGTAGCTAAAGACCTGCCGGAAAAAACCGAGACTATTCTCTATTGTGAAATGGGGACTGAACAGCGAAAAATATATGACTCTTACCGCAACATCTACCGCTCACAGATATTGGGCATGATAGAAGAAAAGGGCATGGAGCGGTCGCAGTTCCACATCCTGCAGGGGCTTACCAAGCTTCGCCAGATATGCGATTCGCCGGCAATCATGAATGAGGAGGAACGGTTCCACAATTACTCCATTAAGCTGGATGAACTAAGCCGTGAGATAACGGAAAATGTAGGTGACCATAAAGTACTGGTGTTTTCACAATTCCTCGGTATGCTGGCCCTGATCAGGAAGAAGCTGGAAGAGGAAGATATCAGCTATGTTTATTTTGACGGAAGCAGTACCTCACGTGAGCGTGAGGAAGCGATACAGGAATTCCAGAATAACCATGAGTGCCGTGTGTTCCTTATTTCATTAAAGGCAGGTGGTATAGGACTGAACCTTACCGCCGCGGATTATGTATATATAGTAGACCCCTGGTGGAATCCTGCGGTAGAACAACAGGCCATTGACCGGACGCACCGTATCGGGCAAACCAAAAATATTTTTGCCTACCGGCTGATCTGCAAAGATACCCTTGAAGAAAAAATGCTGCAACTGCAGGAGCATAAACGAGCCCTGGCAAATGACCTGGTTTCGGATGATACTGCTATGATGAAGCGGTTGACCAAGGATGATATTGCGTTCCTGTTTAGTTAATAACCCCGGCCCCACCCGATAAAATCGGTCCCTTGTTTCTGGTAGTATTATTAATTAACGAATGTAATATAAGATTCTTGTTCACTGGATTTTATTGTCGGATTTTTACATTTTTTGCGCACCTTACATTTGATAATCAATCGTTTATCATAAATCATTGTCGTATCATTGTCGTACTTTGTCGTATTCCATTTTTTGACCCAGGTTGCAGTGTTTGTGTGGGATAGATGTGCCACACCACAGAGGTGTGGCACATCTGCAGACAGCCGAAAACATCAAATTAGGTGATTTATTATTCATAACTGTAGTGTTTTTGTAGAGATTTCCGGATAAAAAAATTTTGCAGGTTCAGTTACTTTTAATTGATTTTCAATCAGTTGCGTCTCAAGCAATTTCCGGATTCTTTCCGGTTGCTTCCGGCAGCAGAAGTGCAACCGGAAGTTTACTTATATATATAATTAATAAATAATTCTATTTCACAAAGAGTAAATCCTCAATACTATCCTCATGCACCAGGTTTTTTTGATTGTGGGGGTTTGCAAATGTAAGCAAGATATTTTAAAATACAAAATATAATATCTGTGATAGTACAATTTTCGGGCTATGATAGAATGTTTATTTTGTAGTAAGTAGTTGAGGAGCTTGTGGTTATGTATTATGAAGCGGTTGAAATGCGTAAGTGTTGTGGAGGGGGCTGAGAAGGAGATAGCACTTAACGAGACATGTTTATGGGGACCAAGTGGACCGCCGCCAAGGGCGGGGCAGGCTGCGTGGACCAGTGGGGGATTACTAATCCCCGGCCTAGGGTTTCGGATTGCAAATCCGAAACAGCGGGGTTCCCTATCTGCCAGCCGGTAGGCAAGTTCCAGTGCGTCCTCAGCCACCGCACAGGCTCTGCTTTAAGACACACCGGGGACATGGCAGTGTTATGAATGCGCGAGATGCCCTGTGCGAGCTTGTTGGTGGAGAACACCAACAACGGCGGAACGGTGGAACGGCTGAATCAGGATTCTTTTTAAATATCTATACCTCGCAGATACCGCTTTTAATAGCATACACAGCCAGGCCAACCCTTGTTTTTAGTCCCAGCTTGTCGAAGTTATACCGTTCAAAAGCAAACCTTTTCAAACATTTTTTTTATGTTTGTATTTGCAGGTAGTAAGCCCGTTTTTACTTCACTCTGAAGTTTGGGACGCTATCTGCTTTTTTAGTTCTTGTTCCGCCTTTCTTGAAATG
>CAIMDZ010000057.1 GCA_903839875.1 uncultured Bacteroidota bacterium | reverse complement strand
TTGGAGTGTAAGGTGGAGTGTTTTTGTAATCCTCCCAAAGCCTTACTGGATGCAGATAAGCGAAAAAAAGAGAAAAATAATTTAGTATGGTGGAGTTATAAATTACTTGTGAGCCGATCAATAATATCAACTTTCTTTTGGGCAGGAATTTTAGCCTGCTTTAGTTGTTCGGTTGTGAAGTCCTTCCCCTTATTTGAGAAGCATAGTTGCGCAATTTTCCAATAATTGGTGTCGTTATCAATCTTGCCGTTATCAACAAGTTTCAATATGAAATACCTGAGTGTATTAATACCGCCAATCCAAATGACTTTATCTGCTATTTGCTTCTCGGCAAAGATGCTTCTGAATTTCGGTTTTGTGGTTAGTGCATCAATAAAATTGTCTTTTTTAAGCGAATCTAACAAATCATCAATAACTTCAAACAGACTGCGTGTATTATTGTTTTTATACTCAAAGGACAAAATTTGTTTGTCAACAACTGGCATAGGCTTGTCATCCTGAGGATTAACCTCAATAAAAATAATTTTTTGCAGTAGTTCTGAAATGCCGGTATCCCATGCTTTAATAAAATCAGGTATCTTCTGCTGAATTGAAACTTGCGCATCGTCGTTGAAAGCTAATTGCCAGCCAACATTACCTTGAAATTTCGCATTCTGAAAATACCCATTAACAATAACATCTTTGTATTTATGAGCCATCTGTTTAACCTCATTAATAAGCTGCTGTTTTTCTGTCTGCTTTTTGACGCTTCTTATCTTTGTTTTCAGATTGCTTATACCTTCTCCTGCGTAATTATTAATCTTAGCCAGAAACATAGCGGGGCTATGGCAATCTGAAATGCTGATTACACTATACTCCCCGTATGTTTCTTCTTTGTACCCTCGTTCAACATACCGGTACTCTATTACAATGTTATTTCTCTGTTCCTCTAATGAACTAAAAAATTCTTTAAAAATCAATTCTTCATCATCGGGTACTGGTTGATCTGCCTCTATAATACAATCGTCCACAATAAACATTTCGAGGTATTGTTTATATCTGGTTACTACATCAACCTCCCAAGTTTTTCCATCGGAATAATTAGTGAACTCGGAAATTGACCAACCATTACAATAAATACTTCGTTCTGTTTTGTTTAAATTATTTTCAAAAAGCCCTTTTATATTATGTACCTCTGATTGGGCAAAGGATAAAACATCATGCGGGGTTTTATCAATAACTACTTTAAGCCTGCTTTCTATTATGCGTTGTACTCTAAACTCAATAAGCCAATCATATTTATCGCTGGCAGCAGTTTCTATTTTGTTTTTAAACAAGGCTGTTTTACTATCCTCGGAATAGTTCGGATTTTCTGCTATCAGATTTCTAAGCCTCATTAACGGAATGGTTATTCATCAAAAATATTCATGGCCTTATCCAGTTCAGCACTTACAATTTTTGTGTACACCTGGGTTGTCTTTATTGTTGTGTGTCCCATCAGCTTTGAAACATACTCTATGCGCATACCTTTTCTTAAAGCCCTTGTTGCAAATGTATGTCTGCTTGTGTGAAAACTCAAATGCTTCTCAACCTTTGCTTTTGTTGCTATTAATTTGAGGTTTTTATTGGCGTAGGCAGTATTTGAGGAAACTGCCCGGAATAATACATTAGGGTCTTTGTAATTGACATCATTATGCAGGAATGGAAAAATGAAATCAGTGTTTTTTCTTTCGGTTTGATAGCCTGCATATTGTTCAATTATCTCTAATGCCCGCTTTGGTAGTTTTATAGCTACTGTTTCCTTTGTTTTTTGCATGGTAAGGTTAATATGCACACCATCGAAACTTTGCCAGCGTAACTGCAATATGTCAGATATGCGTATGCCTCCGGCGTAACAAGCAAAAACGTAAATGTTTCTGTGATGAAACATTACTGTTCCTTCGGTTAATGGCAATTCATCTATTTTTTTAATTTCTTCCTCTGTAAGATATTCCTTTATTGTTTTCTCAGTTGTTAACTTAAATCTCAAAAATGGGTTATCGTTTGGCTCAATAATTTCCTCCCGTACAGCATCGTTAAATAGCTTTCTGAAAATTTTAAGATTGGAGTGTATTGTATTTGTCCTGTTTTTTAATTCGTAGCGTAAATAATGATCGTACTCCTTTACGAATTGGAGATCAAATTCATCAAACATAAGGTCTTTGGCAGGCTCGATATATTCTTTAAGTTTTAATAATACAGCGTTTACTTTGTCATGTGTTCCTGTCTGCCCTTTATCATAAACTTCTTTTTTATACTGCTCCATATACTTAATGAAGCTGATAGCTCCGCCACCAACTATGTTTTGCTTAATCTTTTTGCTGCTGACAAACTTTTTACTCGTCTCCAAAGTAACCGCCACATTTTCAGCCTCGGCAACCTTCTGGCCTAAAAAGGCATTTACACGGCCTGAATTTGGATACTTCTTTTTTACCCGTTGCTTTGTATCATCCCATAAATTCGGGTGTACTTTATATCCTAATGATATAAATTTCGCCTTACGTCCTTTTATTATTCTCAGGTATATAGGCATTTCGCCTTTTTCATTACCTTTGTTTTCCTTTAACAGGAGTGTTACTGATGCCATAAAACGTAGTGTTTACAATATTCTTAATAAATGTGAAGGTACAACAAGTGGTACAACAAACCACATATTTTATTGCTTTTTTTTGCGCAAAATTGCACTACAATAAAAATTAATATTATTTACTGTAGCCACTTTCATAGAAATTCAATAAAAAACGGTGTGGTATTTCGAGTCCCGTCCGGTCCGCATACATGTTCCAAGAGCCGCGTCGGGCAAGCCTTTCAGCTTGCCCGTTTGCTTTCCGTAGAGGAGCCGTAGAGAAACAGATTATTTAAAATATCACACAAATGATACTTGTACTCTATTATCAGCCATAAAATGACGATTCTTCTTTTACAGTAGCGTTTCTATATCAACATCAATTATAAGGATCATTCCAGTCAGCTTTTTTACGAGCCCATTCCATTTAAGCATACACTCAATCTGATTTTTGACGAACACAACCCTTTAGTGTAAACTTATCAAATGCACAATAAATGAAATGTATTATAATTTTCAAAAAAATCATTTTCTACTTCTGCAATATTAAGTTGGCAATAAAGCCAACGCAGATTAAACCAATTGTATAAATAAACATGATCCATATTGAAATAGGTTTTGCAAAATTAATTTTTTCAATTTTAAAGGTTAATAAAAAGAAGATAATAGAAGTATAAACTAGAGAAAACCAAAGCCTCCGCAATATGCGATAAACAGAGTTTTCACTGTATTTAAATGGAAGGAATTCCGGCACAAGATCAATTTGATAAACACCGTTATTTCTATCATTTAATTTGTGCATCAGGAAAAAATTAATCAAGGAAAAGAAAAGTATAATAATGAACGAATGAAGGAATATCCGCCATTTTTCATATCCAAAACGCCACCACCAGTCAATAAAGCCTGTTAATAATGGGTTATTATTGCCTTTAAACCATCTGTACTCTATATCCAGTTTTTCATAACTATCAGTTTGTCCCCGGTCTTTGAAATCTTTTAGCAGTTGCTCATATATTGATGCTTTTGTATCGTCTGAAAGATCTCTTGATAGTGTATCCTGCCTGTCAATATCCTTGAAGTACAATTTGAAATGCGTATAATCAATTTTTATCCTGGAAACATCTGTATTGTAAAGGTTTATCCAGTGTATTCTATTTGACTCAAATGATATAGCATGAGGGTAAAAATAAAATTTAATCAGGCGATTCAATTCCTGCCAATAATTAACCTGTTGTATATTTTTTGTGTCGTTTAATGAGTCTGCTAATGTAAAGTCCATTGTTGAGCGGAGTTCTAAAGACAGTACCGGGTTATTGGACAGATCGATTGTATCAGGCAATACACTGTTATTAAAATCAAACCGTACATTTTGATTAACGTAGACATTCCGGAGTATTATTTTCTTTTTAAAATGAGCATACTGAAAATCTGCAAGTGAAGAGAAATGTGCATACCTGAAATCTGCAACTGAATCAAAATGAGCGTACCGAAAATTGGCTAATGTATCAAAATAAGAACCGGAAAAATCAGCGAAAATATTAAAATGAGCATTGTAGAAATATGCCAATGATACAAAGCGCGTATTAGAAAAATCGGCCAATATATCAAAATGCGCATCGGAAAAATCCGCCCACGAATTAAATTGTGCCCTGAAGAAATCGGCAGTCAAAAAAAAGTGTGTATGACTGAAATAGGCTATTGAATCAAATTTAACATGAGATAAATTAGCCCAGGAATTAAAATTTGCGTCGTAGAAATACGCCCAGGAATTAAAATTTGCATAGCTGAAATCAGCAACTGAATCAAATTGTACGCTGGTGAAAATTGCAGGAGCGTTAAATTGTGCATCTGAGAAATTGGCCCATGACCTGAAATGTGCATTGGAAAAATATGCCCATGAATCAAACTGTACGTTCGAGAAATTTGTAATTGTACCCGAGTTATTATATACTGTATCTTTTATGCTTTTATGATTTTTCCCATGAGCTATTTTGCTGATGGTACATAAAATGAATAATAGGCTGAAGACAAGTACAAAGCGCCAAATGTGGCCGATATATGCGGGAACTATCTTCTCAGTATTCATTTATTTTGTTTTTCTGTGCTGGTCGTTATTAATATTCCCGCTTCTATTTCCTGAATAATCATTATCACATTATCGGGGGTGGGTTTTTCTCATATTCAGTTGAACTCCATTTAATAATTTTATGCCATTTTGTGGCTAATCATGTTTTGTTTAAAAAATTGCTACATATCATAATTGCTATTTTGTTAAAATAACATATGAAAGTAAATAAATATTTACAAAATAATTATGATGTATATCAGAAAAATAGATGACATAAGTCAGCTGCTGGCCTGTAATATTCAAAAAGTCGATGGAGTTGATTCGAAATAACCAAAATATCATTTATGATTTGACAGAACTCACTACTAAAGTGGAATAACAACCATCAATTACCGGTTTTCTATTATTTTTACATCCCCATCGAAAAAAGATTATGACCAAAGAACAATATGCAACATTACAAGAAGATGTTACAAAATATTGGATTGCTTTACAGAAAGTTGACGACTTTCTAATACGCACAAATGGCACTGGAAGTATTGATAATATAGAGGATATGCCTGACCGGAAGAGAGCATTAGTCAATTTTGAATATGCTGTTGAGAGGCTAAGTAATTTTGGTAAAGTTTAAATAATTCATTTGGTGCTTTTTTGTCATCGAGCCTGTCTGCCGTGACGGAAGCCCGTCGAACGGCTGTCAACGTGAGCCCGTTGAAAGACACTTTTTTTGTAGCCGTAAACAACCCCGCCGTATATTTATCTTACAACTCAAACAAAAACTCTATCCGCTTAGTTTCGATCTGAAACGCCTGAGGCCGGTAGCACAGATCCACCGCCTTGTCCAGAGCCTGGTGAGCCTTTAGCTAAGCCAGCGGCATTGTGTTAGGATCATACAGGTCCGCCAGACTACTATCCGTGAACTTCGCCCGGGCATCCAGCACCGCCTGCGCAGCATCCTCCACCCTCTGTACATTTCCTCACTTTGATTTTCAGTCCAGGGATAGTTATTGTAAACAATAGTATTAGAGTAACTATACCGACTTTCCAATCTGCCGCATACATAACGCATCCATGTCATGTGCATCATAGATGTAATAACGCCAAAATGATATATTTTAGCTTCAGGTAAATAAAAAAGTTTATTCCCGCATATCAAACTACCTGCTTACCACCACATGCATCACCTGCGATACCAGGCCCGAGCGCACACTCAGCAAATACATACCATTCGCCAATTTATCCCCCAACAATATTTGTTCCTCAATCATACCACTTTCAGTTATGATCTTGTTCCTGTACACCATCCTGCCCATTATATCCGTTATTTCAATAGTTACCTCCTCTTCTCCGTTGCCCAATCTGCCTTGAATTGTAAATTCCCCTTTATTAGGATTCGGTATTACCCTGATGGTTCCGCCTGTAATATATATTCCATCAGTTTCTTCCGGTGATACTCCCGTCGCAGGATTTACTGTTACCACTTTGGTAATAAAGCAGCCTGTCACTGCAGTGTACGTAAGCGTCACCACCCCGGCCGATACCGCATGAGCTATGCCCGTGCCCGCGCCTATTGTGGCAATTGCTGTATTGCTGCTGCTCCATAAGCCCCCCGCGGTAGTATCACTATAAATACCGGTTGTGCCAACAACCATAGTAGGATAACCAATTATCATCGCAGGCCCGGGATTTACGTGTACGGGTGTGTCCGCCTTACATCCGTTAGCAAGTGTGTAGGTAATATACGTTGTCCCTGCCGACACCCCCGTTACAATACCGCTGCCTGTCCCGACAGTAGCTATCGCCGGTAATCCCGAACTCCAGACACCACCGCTCAACGAATT
Source organism: uncultured Bacteroidota bacterium (assembly GCA_903839875.1). Classification (GTDB taxonomy): domain Bacteria; phylum Bacteroidota; class Bacteroidia; order Chitinophagales; family Chitinophagaceae; genus Nemorincola. The sequence goes on along the minus strand of CAIMDZ010000057.1, from coordinate 14,860 downwards.
GCTTAATGTTGTAGTTGCCCCCTGGCATACATTCATAGACCCGGTTATCTGGCCAGGCAATGGATTAACTGTAAAAGATGCCGTGACATAGCAACCGGTTGGCAAAGTATAGGTCACAGTCGAGGTCCCCGGTGCAAAGGTGGTTATCCTTCCCGCTCCTCCGCCAAGATTCAACACGGTAGCCACCGTGCTGCTGTATGACCCTGTTGGGTTACTGTCATACACGGTAAAGGTATCGCCCCATGCGCATTTCGTCATTAGCCCCGTAATAGCCGGAACCGTACTTACACTGATACCGTAGGTTACATAGCATCCTGATAATAAGGTGTAAGTAATAGTAGCGCTTCCTCCTGCAATCCCTGTTACCACTCCTGTTCCTGATCCTGCTGTCGCTACTGCTATATTGCTGCTGGTCCAGGTTCCGCCAGGCGATGCATCGCTCAACGTAGTAGTATGGCCGATACATACACTTGGGCTACCCGTAATTCCCGGAGGACCCGGATTTACAGTTACACTATGTACTGCAATGCAACCTACCCCCGAAGTATAAGTAACAGTCGCAATTCCTGCGGCCACCCCGGTAACAACTCCGGAACCTGACCCTATCGCAGCAATACCACTCGATCCGGAACTCCATGTACCTCCGATAGTGGCATCACTTAATGTAGTTGAATTGCCTGCACACAATACAAAGACCCCTGTAATTGCTGCGGGTACTGCATTTACCGTCAACATCCTGGTAATACTGCAACCTGTAGAAGGAAGCATATAAGTAATAGTTGCCGTCCCGGCAGTAATACCGGTTGCTATACCCGAAAACAAACTAATTATTGCTGTCGTGGTCGGGCTCGAACTCCACACCCCCCCAGTAACAGGGTCACTGAATACAGCAGATGTTCCTGCACATACTGCCAGGACGCCGGTTATCGGAGATGGTATGGGATTTACTGTAACAACTTTGGAAACACTGCACCCTGTTCCTATTGAGTAAGAAATTGTAGCGGGACCTGCAGTAACACCTGCTACATTGCCGGTAGATGTTCCCAGTGTAACATTCGTACTTGCTGTACTCCACACTCCCCCGCCAATGCTGTCGGCAAGCGTAATGGAACTGCCTGCGCAAACAGTATTGCTCCCGGTTATGGCTGTGGGTCCGGCATTTACCGTGATCACCTTTGTTGCAAAACATCCTGTAGTTCCTGTAAATGTAATCACAGCAGTGCCCATCGCCACACCCGTCACAACCCCCGAACCCGAGCCTGTCGTAGCTACCGCAATATTCCCGCTCGTCCAGGTTCCTGAAGGTCCAGAGAAAAGCGTGATAGTGCCTCCTACACAAACTGACGATGGTCCGGTAATCGCAGGCACTGAATTTACTGTAATGGTCTTCGTTGCACTGCATCCGGCAAATGATCCGGCAGCGCCAATCGTGTAGGTTATTATGGAAATACTCCCACTCATTCCCGTCACAATTCCGGTCACTGAATCAATTACAACGACCGTGCCGGATGCACTCCATACACCGCCACCCGGTAAATCGCTTTCAGTTACAATCGCACCCACACACAGCGAGGACGGCCCCGTTATAACAGAAGGCATAGGGGTTACTGTTACTGTTTTAGTTGCTGCGCCGCTACAGCCCCCGCTGGTCTCTGTGACTGTATAGGTTATAGTGGCTGTAGGGCTTGCCGTTACGCTTGCACCAGTAGTTGCTGATAACCCGGTTGACGGCGACCAAGTATAGGTTGTCCCTCCGATTGCAGTAAGTGTGGTTGCTGAACCGCTGCATATAGTTACGCCCGGTCCCGCGCTGATGCCTGACACAGCATTCACAGTGACTGTCTTGGTTGCTGCGCCGCTACACCCTGCCGTCGTGCCGGTTACTGTATAGGTAGTAGTAACAGTTGGGCTTGCTGTAACAGTTGCCCCTGTATTTGCCGATAGCCCCGTTGATGGGGACCACGAATAGGTAGTCCCGCCGGTCGCTGTTAACAAAGACGACGATCCGGCGCATATAGCCACTCCCGCACCTGCGCTGATAACGGGCAAACCGTTTACGGTCACAGTTGTGGTAGCAGCACCACTGCATCCACCAGTTGTTCCTGTAATGGTGTAAGTAATTGTACCAATTGGGTTAGCCGTAACAGTCGCACCTGTCGTGGCTGATAAGCCTGTCCCTGGCGACCACGTGTACGTCGTGCCTCCGGTTGCGGTTAATGTGGTTGATGAGCCTGTGCAAATGGCAACTCCTGCACCTGCGCTGATACTCAGCGAAGAGCCGATCATCACAGTTTTTGTCGCTGTGTTGCTGCACCCTGCCGTCGTACCTGTCACAGTATAAGTAGTCGTAACACCGGGGCTTGCCGTCACAGTTGCGCCTGTAGTTGCAGACAGGCCTGTACCCGGCGACCACGTATAGTTTGTCCCACCCGTCGCTGTTAACGTCGTTGAAGAGCCAGAGCATATGGTTATATCCGCTCCCGCGCTGATAACGGGCAGACCATTCACGGTTACAGTTGTAGTTGCCGTGCCGCTGCATCCTGCTGTCGTTCCCGTAATGGTGTAGGTAGTTGTCCCGGTTGGGTTAGCCGTAACAGTTGCACCAGTAGTAGCCGACAATCCTGTTCCCGGCGACCAGGTGTAAATCGTTCCACCTATCGCTGTTAAAGTCGTGGAAGACCCTGTGCAGATAGCTACACCTGCACCTGCACTGATGACCGGTAAACCATTCACGGTGACAGTTGTTATAGCCGTCCCGCTGCATCCTGTAGTTGTTCCGGTAATGGTGTAGGTGGTCGTACCCGTTGGAGTTGCCGTGACGGTTGCACCGGTTGTAACCGACAACCCTGCGCCCGGCGACCAGGTATAGGTCGTCCCGCCCGATGCAGTCAGAGTAGCCGAAGTCCCCGTGCATATAGCGACTCCTGCCCCTGCACTGATCGCCGGTACACTCACAACCGAAACTGTAATAACAGCCGTAGTGCTGCATCCTCCTGTTGCCCCAGTAACAGAATACGTGGTTGTACTGCCCAGGGTGGCAACCACGGTTGCCCCAGTTGTAGCCGAAAGCCCCGTGCCCGGCGACCATGTATAAGTCGTTCCTCCCGATGCTGTCAGCGTTATTGCAGACCCGGCGCATGGAGGAATAGGTACACTTGTCCCTATAGTAGGGTTAGCATTAACCACCACTACTTTGGTCACCGAACATCCCGTTGGTAGTGTATATACAACGGTATCTAAACCGGGTGTCACGCCAATGACGATACCAGTGCTCGTTACAGTGGCATGGATGTTGCTGCCGGTCCAGATGCCACCTGGAGTAACATCGCTCAGTACGATCGTGGAGCCGACACAAACTGCATCTGTCGTGCCGGGCAAAACAGCCCGCACCCTCCTGTTACCCCAGTCCGCAATATAAAGATTACTGTAAGGGTCCACAGCTACGCCCCACGGTTCAAATACCTGTGCCGCATTAGCGGGTCCGCCATCACCGCTGAAGGCAGGCAGCCCGTTACCACTGTAAGTAAAGATAATGCCTGTAGTACCTACTTTCCGGATGCGATTGTTGCTATAATCCGCAATATATACATTACCCGCCGGGTCAACTGCAACACCGGAAGGGTAATTTAAAGTTGCCGATGTTGCCGGGCTGGTGTCGCCGCTGTAACCTGCAGTGCCATTACCCGCAAACGTTTTGATGACGCCGGCACTGTTCACAACCCGGATGCGGTGATTGAACCAATCAGCTATATAAACATTGCCCGACCCATCAACGGCCACCCCCTGTGGGTAATATAGCGCTGCCGACGTAGCAGCGCCACCGTCACCGCCGTAACCACCTGTTCCGTTGCCTGCAATTGTATTGATGATGCCGGATGTACTAACTTTCCGGATACGGTTATTGCTTTCGTCGGCAATATATATATTGCCCGAAGCATCAATGGCTACACCATTGGGCGCATTTAACTGTGCCAATGTGGCTGCACCGCCATCCCCGCTAAATCCTCCTGTGGTGGCAGAGCCCGCTATAGTACTTATCACCCCCGAAGGATTTACTTTCCGGATGCGTTGATTGTTGCCGTCCGCAATATACAAGTTGCCGGAACCGTCAACGCTTACCCCCATTGGATGATTTAACGTCGCCGCCGTGGCCGCACCGCCATCTCCGCTGAATCCTGCCGTGCCGCTGCCCGCGAAGGTGCTGATCACACCGGCGCTGTTTACTTTTCGGATGCGGTTATTCTCGTTGTCAACGATATAAGTATTGCCAGATCCGTCAGCGGCTACACCATAGATGTAATGCAACTGTGCTGCCGTGCCTGGCCCGCCATCGCCGCTGAAGCCGTCTGTTCCGTTGCCCGCTATCGTGCTGATGATGGGGCTGCCCCCTGCTATCGGTAAAGGCAGCGGATTAACCGTAATAACTTTTGATGCGCTGCATCCGCTGCTTAGTGTATAGCTGATGGTATCTAAACCGGCTGTAAGTCCGGTTACAATCCCTGAACCTGGTCCAACAGAGGCATGGCCGTTACTAGCGCTCCAGGTGCCGCCGGTAGGGGTTGGTACCAAAGTTATGCCAGACCCGGTACATATTGAAGATGTGCCAATAATTGCCGGAGTTGGATTTACCGTGATTGTTGTGGTTACCGCGCATCCACCGGTCAGCACATAACTGATAGTTGCTGTGCCTGCTGATACACCTGTTAATATTCCGGTTGATGACCCGATGGAACCAATGGAGGGGTTGCTGCTGCTCCATACACCGCCACTTACCGTGTTACTCAAGGTAATCGTTGCGCCTGAACATACTACCATCTGGGCTGTCACTTCTCGCACGCGCACATTAGAATAGTCTGCTATATATATATTACCTGAACCGTCGACAGCTAAACCTGTAGGGGTCTGTAACCCTGCAGCCGTAGCCAACCCGCCGTCACCGCTGTATCCGCTGGTGCCATTACCTGCGACCGTGCTTATTATGCCCGAAGTATTTATTTTTCGGATGTAACCATAATAATAATCTGCAATGTACACATTGCCCGTTCCATCAATGGATACATTCCAGGGAGAATACAGCTCTGCGGATGTGGCAGCACCACCGTCGCCGGTATGGCCTGCTGTGCCGTTGCCTGCAAACGTGCTGATAATGCCCGAGCTATTCACTTTACGGATACGCTCATTAAGCAGGTCTGCTATATATACATTGCCCGAACCGTCAACGGCCACGCCTCTCGCGGTTTTGATCTCTGCCGCTGTTGCTTGTCCACCATCACCACTGTAGCCAGCTGTTCCATTACCGGCAAACGTGCTGATCACACCTGACGTATTTACTTTTCTAATACGGTTGTTACCCGCATCAGCTATATACACATTGCCCGTTCCATCAACAGATATGCCCCAGGGAGAAAATAGCTCTGCGGCTGTGGCGGGTCCGCCATCGCCGCTGTATCCGGCAGTGCCAGTGCCCGCGATGGTGCTTATTATTCCAGAGCTATTGATTTTCCGGATCCGTTGATTGATGGCGTCAGTGATATACACATTGCCATATCCGTCTATTGCTATGCCGTTAGGTGTATTTAATTCTGCCGCTGTAGCTTGTCCGCCATCGCCGCTGTATCCGGCAGTGCCATTGCCTGCAAAGGTGGTGATAATGCCGGCGCTGTTTACTACCCGGATGCGGTTATTGTGATCATCGGTTATATATATGTTGCCCGATCCGTCAACGGCTACGCTTCCGGGATCTCTTAGCTCTGCCGATGTTGCCGAACCGCCATCACCGCTGTAACCCCATGTGCCGTTGCCCGCTACGGTGCTGATGATGCCGGTGCTGGTAGTAATACCCGTTCCGGTAATGGGTCCCGGCATGGGATTCACTGTTACTGCTGTACTGCTGGTACAGCCGGTAGACAATGTGTAGCTGATCGTTGCTGTGCCTGCTGAAACACCTGTTACAACACCCGTTCCTGAACCTACATTGGCAATTAACGTATTACTGCTGCTCCAAGAGCCACCTGCTGTGGTATCTGACAGGGTTGTGGTGCCGCCAGCACAAATGGATGAAATTCCATATATATTTGAAATTGGAGCCATACCCGGTATGCGCCTGATACGATAGCTGAACGCATCGTCTACGATAAAAATACCATAATTGCTCACTTTGACGCATATGGGCCCTCCGAGTTCAGCAGCAGTGGCGGGTCCTCCATCGCCACTAATACCGCTTACACCATTACCGGCGATAGTAGTGATAACGCCGAATGTATCTATCCTTCTGACTCGTAAATTATTGTCATCGGCAAAGAAGATGTTACCGATCGAATCTACGTCCAACCCATAAGGAAACTGCATCTGTGCCGCCGCTGCCGACCCTCCATCACCACTGAATCCAGCTATGCCTGTGCCTGCAATTGTATTAATAACCCCACTTGTATTCACCTTCCGGATGCGGTAATTATTACCGTCCGAGATATAAAGATTTCCCGAATGATCGACTGCTACAGCATTTGCCCCGTGCAACCAGGCAGCTGTTGCCGGACCTCCATCTCCACCGAAACCCGTCGAGCCTCCCACCCCGGCTACAGTGCTGATGATACCCGCACCATTCACTTTCCGTATCCTGTTATATTCGGCTATGTATATATTCCCTGTCAGGTCTACTGCTACCCCGGTAGGGTTCTCGAGTCGCGCGGCAGTAGCAGGACCGCCGTCTGTACTATACCCGTATAAGCCGTTTCCCGCCACCGTTGTAATCATGCCGGAATTGTCTATCCTTCGAATGGCATTATTCAATTCGTCGCATATATAGAGATTGCCAGCGACATCCAACGCTATCGGTCCCACCCAGTGAAATTGGGCGTTTGTAGCAGGGCCTCCGTCGCCGCTATAGCCCGCAACTCCTGTTCCGGCAACGGTAATAATAGTACCTGAGGTCGTCACCTTGCGGATATTATTGTCACCCCAATTTGCAATATACACATTGCCACAACGGTCTATTGCTAGACCCGCGGGATCAATGTTGGCAGTTGTAGCAGGTATTCCATCAGCAACCGACACTCCACCGCCTGCAAAAGTAGTAATGATCTGTGCAGATACACAGACGGGAAATGATACTACAAAAGCAAATACGATGATCTTGAGCGTTCGCCAGTGATTAAAACATAGATATTTTTTCATAAAGCAATTTGGGGCAGGTACATATACTAGGCGAAAGTTATGGCTAAAATGTTAGTAAACGAAAAAAAATAACCTGATTCAAATAAAGCCATCACTCAATCGCAAAAAAAAGCCCACCTCCCGGTGAGCTTTATAAAACAAACATTGAGCCAATCCGTCCCCGCAGTGGTGTGTCACGAATGAAAAGAAGTTCTTTTCAATGCTGTATAAAAGATGAAGGTTGGCCCTTCACACAGGCCATACAGTTGGAGTGTGTAAACCATCTAAAGGTGCTGTGCTCAAAAGGCATGGTATTGAACGTTTAGACAAAAGGCTATCTTAAAATAGTCAGGTGAGTGTAAAGAAGCTGAATGCAAATGAACCGTTGAAGACGTGTCGAAAGGACATAAATGTTGACAAAACTATTGGAGTAAGTCACTGATAGGAAAACTGTAACGGACAACTGACATACTGGTTACAGGTCAACCGGCATATAGACGGCTCCCGATAGCTATCGGGATTACACAGGCTTTTATAGGGAACGTGAGAACCTTCGTATCCGATGATAAGGGAAAAGGCACAAGTGGAGACCCCATGAGGCTGAAATACCAATACGGATTCAAGGGGCGGACTGAATCGTAGCAGCGGAATGCCGGAAGGAGCGAAGGGTTCAGCCAGGTAGTGGTTCTTATTAAGCCATGAACTGCTTAGGCAGGAAAATGGAAACAAGAATACACAAGCAGCAGGCACGGATTAATTGTGTTGGCAAAGATTGGCGCGACAATCAATGCGGCAGGTTGATTTTGCAAGCGGCTGTGAAGCCTGGAAGAGCCGTATGATGCGAGAGTATCAAGTACGGTTCCGTGAGGGGCTTGGGGTGAAATTCCCCTTGCCTACTCGACAATCACCATTAAAAGGAAGGTCTCCGACCGGCAGCCCCTGTCCCAAGCCCAATCAAGGCCTGCCCAACACGCTCTCCTCCTGTTTCTAGGAGCGGGACGACTGGCGGTTCCGCCTTTGGCGGAGGAGAGCCAGTCACCGGTGGTTGACTCGCACTTACGTAACATCACCCTCTCCTTTGGAGAGGGCCGGGGAGAGGTCCCTATTCCTTAACCACCTTCCCCACATAAACCGGAACGCCATTCAGCACAACCCTGTACAAATACACTCCGGGTTCAAAAGACTTAATATTGAAAACTTCGCTGTGCCCTTTAATGCTAAGAACCTGTTCAAATAACAATCGCCCGGCAATGTCGGTTACCTGGAATAAGGCATTATCGTTGCCGGGCAGCGTGTACGCTACTGTAAATTCACCACTGGTTGGGCTGGGAAAAACATTGAACGGGCGATTAAACATCTGGGCGGATAGCCCGGTAGTATTGATCGTCACAGTCGCTGATCCGGCCACAACAGCGTCACCGCATTCGTTTGCAGTAACGATAATGCAGCTGATCGTGTCATTGTTGTTCAGGCTGCCGGTCGTATAGGTTGCATTTGTTGCGCCTGCAATGTACGTCTGCCTGTTCAGCCATTGGTACGCAGGTGCTGTACCCATACCAGACACCGTAGCAGAAAATACTGCGGTACTCCCCGGCAATAAAATACCGGAGGGGGTAACAGACACCGATACTACCGGCGCAAGCGGATGTGCAACGCTCATAGTGATGATAGTTTCCGCAGTATCAGGCGCTGCACAATGAGCATCACTGAAAAGCTTCACCTTTACTACATCTCCGTTTGCCGGAGCGTAATGATAAGTGTTGCTGTAGTCAACATCCGCTCCGTTCACATTCCAGACATAGGCCGGATGAGTACCCCCATTTACAGCAAGTGGACTGAAGTGTATTATCGTCTCCGCACATACCGTACCGGATGGAGCGGCGGCAATGGTCACTGATGGTAAAACGTTTGGAATGGTTACTATCATAGTACTGCCGGTCATGTTGTTTTCGCATGTAGTGGCTGTATTTTTCGCCGCTACCGTGTAGTAGCCCGTCAGTGTTTGCAAACCAAAATCAAGTGCGCTTCCGGTGCCGTGCAGGGAATCGAGCGCCGTACCTGCATGGTACAGCAGATAATCCGTACCCGCAACAGAACCGCCCAGCCCGACATGCGTTCCCGTTCCACCTGCACAATAACTGCCGCCGCCTGTTACAAGATACGCATTTGGCAGCGGGTTAACAGTCATCGAAAATGTACGATAGCATGATGTTGGCAGCGTGTAAATTATTGTTGATCCACCTGCGGCAAGTCCGCTTACAAGCCCGCTGGTTGAGCCAATCGCAGCAATAGCCGGACTGCCGCTGCTCCACGTGCCGCCCGCACTTGCGTCTGTCACGCTTGTGGTAGCACCCACACAAACTGCACCACCTGATATCGGAGCCGGCAAAGGATCAACAGTGACTGTCTTTATCGCTGATGCTGAGCCGCAACCATTGGTAATTGTGTACGACAGCGCTGTAGTTCCCGCCAATACCCCGGTTACCACACCTGAAGTATTGATAGTTGCGTTGGCTGTTCCGCCGCTGCTCCATGTTCCGCCTGGTACAGAGCCCGACAATGAAATAGTCGCGATTTCACAAACATGGCCTGCTCCTGTCACTGTCCCCGCCACCGGCAATGGATTTATAACAATTGCTGCTCCGCCCGTCATGTTTGCTGTGCATGATGTTACACTGCTCTGGCCAACCACAGTATAAGTTCCTGCGGCAGTCAATGCGCCAAAATCCAGTGCCCCGCCAGTGCCTGTCAGCATACCTGCCGGAGTTACCCCATTGTATAGAGTATAAGAAATGGCTGCCGCAGAACCGCTAAGCCCAATGTGTGTTCCTACACTTCCGGCACAATAACTTCCGCCGCCAGTTACGGTATATGTAGCAGGCAATGCATTTACAGCAAAGGACTGACTTCTCTGGCACCTTGTTGGCAAAGTGTAAATGATGGTAACTGTGTCTGCGGTCATTCCGTTAACTGATCCGCTTGCTGTGCCTATTGTTGCAACACCCATGTTGTTGCTGCTCCACACACCACCGGCACTCGCATCCGTCATTACTGTAGTTGATCCCACACATACCGCAGCCGCTCCGCTTATGTTTGCAGGCAGTGGATCAATATTGATCGCCTTTGTAGCCGATGCAGCCCCGCAGCCATTTACCTGCGTATAAGAGATGACCACCGCACCTGCAGAAACCCCGCTCACTAAGCCCGATGTATTCACCGAAGCTCTTGAAGTATTGCTGCTGCTCCACGTCCCTCCTGTCGTCGAACCCGTCAATGTCATAGCGGAACCCTGGCATATATTCGTGCCGCCAGACACTGTCCCTGCTATCGGCAACGGATCAATAGTAATTGTCGCACTATCCGTCATGCCCGACTGGCAACTTGTTGATGAGTTGGTTGCTACTGCTGTATAGCCGCCTGGCAGTGTCTGCGTGCCAAAGTCGAGCGCCGTTCCTGTTCCCGGCGTTGTTCCAACAAGTATTCCGCCATGATACAATGAATAATTGGTGCCCGTCGCAGATCCGCCAAGTGCCACATGCACACCCGTTCCGCCTGCGCAATAATGTCCGCCGCCTGTTATAGAATATACCGTTGGTAAAGCATTTACCGCAATTGCCTGGCTCACCGAACACCCGGTTGGCAAAGTATAATTGATAGTCGTTGTTCCCGGCAGCACTCCGTTTATATTTCCTGTACCTATCGTAGCCACTCCTGGGCTGCTGCTGCTCCATGTTCCCCCTGCGCTCACGTCTGTAAGCACAGAAGTCGCGCCGGTGCACAAAGCAGTACTTCCACTTATTGCCGCAGGCAACGGATTAACCGTAATGGTCTTGGTAGTTGTCGCAGTGCCGCAGGTATTAGCATTGGAGTAAGTAATTGTTGCAGTTCCGCTTGCAACGCCTGTAACAATTCCGGAAGTAGTATTTAATGTCACAGCCATACTGCTAGTGCTCCACGCACCGCCTGTTATGGTCTCCGCAAGCCCCGCACTGGAACTTTCACAAACGCTGTTTGTTCCGTTTATTGTTCCTGCTACCGGTAGCGAATTTACCGTTACAATTTTTGTTGCTGTTCTCGTCACGCAACTGTTCGCCATTGTGTAGCTCACAGTGTCTGCCCCCGGTGTTATACCTGTGATCATTCCTGCCGACACACCGGCCCTCGCATTTGAAATACTCCATATCCCTCCGCTCATTTCGTTCCCCAGCGCTATCTGCACTCCGGGGCAAACCGTATCTACGCCTGTTATCTGGCTCATGCCAATTACATTCACCGTTGCATTCGTCATCACTGGCGGATTGTCGTCAAAATAAATGCCCGCTTTGTTCTGAATAGTTGCACCGTCAGCAAGTCCCTGCCTGGCGCTGATATGAAACACTATTGATCCTGTGCACTGGTTGGGGTGCGTGCTGTCCAGCAGGTTGATATTGGGGAAGTCAAATTTTGCAATGTTGTGTACGCCATCCTTCAGCATAGCTATATTCATTACCCCCGATGCAGATTCTATCGTCAGCGTCTTCGGGTCCAGGTTGTCCGACAGCGTATCCATTACAGATACATTATGCGCCGTGTCATTACCGGTGTTCTCGAATTCTATGGTATACCGTAGTTGGGTGCAGGGGAGTATGGTCCCCGCAGGCAGCACCGCCATATCATTCGGATCATAAGACGACCGCACTGTATCATTTTTTATTATCACGTTATTCAGCGTGTCAATCTCACCAGTAATAGATGCGGTTGCAACAATGTATGTATGCACCGTATCGCCGGGCGTTATCCAGGTACTGCCGTAGGGCAATGCCATCTCATTGGGCACCCGTAAGTCATAGTATATACTTGGGAAATGATTGTTTGTTCCGGGGGTTAACACCCAGGTTGCAACATTGCCTGCCACTGAAGTTGGAACAGGAATGCCATAATTGAAATTGTATTTCGGGCTGAAGGTCAGCTTCACCACTGCATTGTAAGGTGCGCACGATGAGTTATCGGTATAAATGGTTCCGGTACACATGTGCCGTCCTGCATGTATTACTGCCGATTCCGAAATATCAAATCCGGCCCCCGAACAGTTAACCCCGAAGTATTTCGCGCGATAGCCGTTCACCGTCGTGCTGATAGTGTCGTAGATCACCCCGCCTGCCGGACAGACCACAGAAAGACCCGTGGGCAGGTTAATTACCCGGAACGCATAAACTGTGCCGGGAGCGCCCTTAGCTTTGTAATACAGGCCGCTTGTTGTGCTTATTGTATCTGTCCTCACCCCGTTAGAGTCCACAACTATCTGGGAAGGCGATTGCATTAAACTTTCGCCACCGTCAAATACGCAGTTGGCATTCGCATCAAAAAACAGTTTTATCGGCAAAGTGTTACAGTATAAATGCTCGTAGGCAAACGTCACCGAATCCTGTGGCGTTGTCCCAAGGTAAAGCACCTGCTTCACGGAGTAGTTGCCCGGTGTTTCATAGTTATGTACTATGTCGGCATGGCAGGTGCCGGTCGCGGTTAGAGGCGTGTTCACAGAAGTCCCGTCGCCAAACCACGTTGTTGCATTAAATGACGAAGAAACCCCGCACGCCGCTATATAGAAGTCCGTTCCGCTACACAGGGTGTCCGGTGTAAATCCTGCAGTATGATTAGCGATCGTATTTGACACAGTTACTGTAGCGGGCGCGGAGTAGCTGAACAGTCCGCTTGTAATGCATAATACCCTGCAGCGATACCACATAGTTGCAGCAGCGTTAAAAGAATAGGTTGCGTTCGTAGCTCCAGGTACATCCGTGAAAACTGTGTAATCCAGCGAAGATTGCCACTGATAGCCAATTCCACAACCTGATCCCGCCCCTGTTAAGTTAATAGATACAGCGCCGCCTGTACAAAATATAGAACCACTTGCATAGGCCATTCCGCCCGCAGGTGTGCCCGAGCATACTCCTGGTGTAACAGTGACTGTCTTGGATACAGTACATCCCGTACCGAGCGAATAGCTAATCGTCGTTGTCCCTAATGAGACTCCTGTTATCACGCCCGATAATGAGCCGGCACTTGCAATCCCGCTGTTCCCGCTCACCCACACGCCTCCGCCTAAGGCGTCGCTTAACGTAGTACCGCTACTCAGACAAACCGAACCGGGGCCAACAATGGGTGGCGGCGCAGGGCTAACAGTAACACTTTTGGTCATGGAACAACCTGTAGACAAAGTATAAGTAACATTAGTCACTCCTGCTCCGACTCCTGTAACTAAGCCTGAAGTTGCTCCAATAGTAGCAACCGCCGGTGTTGAGCTGGACCATGTTCCACCTGTGGGAGCCGCGCTGAGCGTTACACTTGCTCCGTTACAAACTGCCGATGGTCCCGAAATTGGCGCAGGCGCTGAATTTACCAGTACCACCGCTGTAACGGTGCAGCCCGAGCCAAGGGAGTAGGTTATCGTCGCAGTCCCGACACTTAATCCGAAAACAATTCCTGTTGACGATCCTGTCGTTGCTACGCCCGGAGAACTGCTTGTCCATGACCCGCCCGGTGCGGCATCTGTCAGTGTAGTGGTACCGCCCGGACAAATAGAAAGTGATCCGGTGATAGGGGCAGGCGATGCCGATACAGTCACTGTTTTTGTAGCCGCACATCCGCTTGAAAGCGTGAAACTAATCACCGAGGTCCCCAGGGCTACACCCGTTACCACTCCTGTGCTGCCTACGGTAGCTGCAGCGGTATTGGTGCTGGTCCATGCACCGGTCCCCGCGTCTGTCAGCGGTATGGTACTTCCCACGCACACGCCCGACAACCCTGCAATCACTCCTGGTGCAGGGTTCACAACCAGCGCCGCACCGCCGCTCAGGGTCGCTGTACAACCGGTTGTCGAATTTGTTGCTACCACCGTATAAGTCCCGCTCACCGTTTGGTTGCCGAAGTTCACAGGGCCGCCCGTTCCTGGGATTGGCGATCCGATCGCTGAACTGCCAGCCATCAGTTGGTAATTGGTTCCGATTGACGTGCTGGTTATCCCGATACTGCCGCCGCCGCAAAATGTTCCTCCGCCGGTTACAGTTCCTCCGCCCGGCAAAGGGTTCACAGATATTGAAACAGAATTGTTCATCGTCTGTGTGCAACCTGTGGCCGTAATTGTGCCAACTACTGTATATAATCCGGGACTCACTAAATAGCCATAATTCAATGTGCTGCCTGTTCCCGCAAGTATCGCTGTGCCGGCAACTCCGTTTTGATAGAGCTGGTAATTAACTCCTGACTGCGATCCGTTGATCCCCACTTGCACACCCGTGCCACCGGCGCAAAAACTGCCGCCACCCGTTACAAAGAAACTTATCGGCGCAGCATTTACCGTTACCGGAATGGTTACAAACCCCGTTCCGGTAGTATAGGTTATCGTCACCGGTCCCCCTGACACTCCTGTTACCACACCGCTCACTGCCCCAACAGCAGCAATACCGGTATTGCTGCTGCTCCACGTCCCGCCCAGCGTCGTGTCAGCCAAGGTAGTATTTCCGCCCGCGCAAAAAGTAGTAGTCCCTGTTATAGGCCCTATGATCGCAAAAGAAGAAAATGAAAGAAAAAATGCACCGAACGTAAAGAGCAGGTTTCGCATAGGAATTGATTTGAATTGTGTGACTTCAGTAAAGTACAAATAAAACATAACCGTAGTTAATGCTCCGGTACTTAATTTATAAGGCGTATAAAAAAATCAATTTGTTAG
>CAIMDZ010000056.1 GCA_903839875.1 uncultured Bacteroidota bacterium | reverse complement strand
TGTAGGCTTCTTTTTGAATTGCACCTGAAATACACCCTGCATACATTTCAGCTACCTGTTTCAGTTTATCCGGCAACTCGCCCACAAGTACTACATCAGAAATGCTGAAATGCCCGCCCGGCTTCAATACCCGGAATATCTCTTTGAAGACATTGCTCTTGTTTGGTACAAGATTGAGCACGCAGTTGCTCACCACCACATCTGCCGCATTTGCAGTAACAGGTATTTTCTCAATATCGCCAAACCTGAATTCCACATTGTTGAAGCCCCGTTTTTCTGCATTTGCCCTGGCTTTACTGATCATCGCATCGGTAAAGTCAATGCCGATAACTTTACCTTTTTCGCCGGTGATAGCACGGGCTACAAAGCAATCATTGCCGGCACCACTGCCCAGGTCTATCACTACATCACCTTCCTTGATCTGCGCGAACTGTGTGGGTAATCCGCATCCGAGACCAAGATCAGCATCTGCGTTATATCCTTCCAGTTTGGTATAGTCGTCACTCATTATGTTGTAAACCTCAGTACTGCAACCACCTGCGCCACAGCAAGAGCTCATATTGGTTTCTTTGTTCTGTAAAGCTATCTCGCTGTATTTCTGCCTTACTAATTCTTTCAATTCCTGTTCTGTTTGCATAAAATTTATTTTAAGTTAACTAAATCTTTCTAACAACAATCCGGGCTGCAATTTGCTTTGCTTGCCTGTTTTACTTCCAAAAAAAACTCCGAAAACAATTTCTTATACTTTTCCCAAACCTTTGGATCAATGCAATAGCAAACACTTGTACCTTCTATTGTTCCCTGGATAAGTCCAAGTTGTTTCAATTCCTTAAGATGCTGCGAAATGGTAGCCTGCGCAAGGCCCAGCTCACCAACAAGATCGTTACAGATGCAGGCATTTATTTTCACCAGGTGCTGCAATATGGCAATACGTGCCGGGTGGCCCAGCGCCCTTGCAATGTTGGCCAGTTCATTTTGTTTTTTGGTAAATAATTCTGTTTTACTAATACCCATATTAATCGCTTCAATGCAATATTACGATTAATAGGTAAAACCACCAAATAATTCTGCAATTTTATGATTTGCAGGATGTATTTTCTATTTTGTGTAACAAAGCAGATCATTGTCAGTTACATCCACACCGAAATTAGAAAGAGGCCTATCCCTTTGGCAGGCTACGGCTATCAATATGATAGACATGGTGGGAATAGGTCCGTTCGTGACCATGTCTATTGTCGTGGGGTTTATGAACGGGCCAGCGAGCATTGTGGCGTGGCTGGTGGGTGCGGTGCTTGCATTTGCAGATGGAATGGTATGGGCCGAGATGGGCGCCAAATGGCCGGAGGCAGGAGGGAGTTATGTATTCCTTCAAAAACTGTTCGGCGAAAAAAAAGGCGGCAAGCTGATGTCATTCCTGTTCATCTGGCAGACAACATTGCAGGCACCCCTTGTAATTGCAAGTGGAGCTATAGGCTTCTCTGATTATTTTTCATTTCTTATTCCTCTTACTGTCATTCAAAAGAAAATGGTAAGCGGAGCGCTGGTACTCTTATTAATTGCTTTGCTATACCGCAATATTAAAAGCATAGGCAGAATATCGGTTGTATTATGGGTGGTTACCGGCGGCACTATCTTATGGCTTATTTTTTCGGGGATTCCACATTTTAGTGCAGCGCAGGCATTCAAAATAAATTTCGACAGTTTCAAAAGCACGTCGTTATTCAGTAGCTCCGCTCTATTGTATGCCGCTATTGGTCATGCATCTCTAAAGTGTGTCTATTCTTACCTGGGGTATTACAACGTATGCCACCTCGGCGGGGAAATAAAGGACCCCGCTAAAAATATCCCGCGAAGTATTCTATTTTCCATTACAGGAATTGTGATTCTTTACCTGGTAATGCAAACAATGATAAACGGAGTGCTGCCATGGGAAACTGTAAAAGAATCAAAGTTTGTTGCCAGCCTGTATTTTGAGCATATTTATAATCACACAACTGCTGTTGCAGCTACAGTGCTTATACTTGTTATAGCGCTGGCATCGCTGTTCTCCGCAATTCTTGGCTATTCACGCATACCATATGCTGCGGCCATTAATGGTGATTTCTTCAGCATATTCGGGAGAGTTCATCCAAAGTACCACTTCCCGCATATTTCTTTATTAGCAGTTGGCGGTGTTGGATTTGTTTTCAGCCTTTTGTTTCGATTGGGTGATGCGATAACTGCCATACTAACCATGCGTATTTTGGTGCAGTTTGTATCACAGGCTGTTGGGGTCATAGCCTGGCATTACCGCCATCCGGATGATCTGCGGCCTTACAAAATGCCATTTTTCCCTTTACCGGCTGTGCTTAGTATAATCATCTGGTTGTTCATCTATTCTACGATACCATGGGAGTTTATTGCGGCATCACTTGGAATGATATCCATGGGAGTTATTGTATATTTTGCCAGGAAGAGTTATGAACAAAGTGAATCTAAAAAATAAATAGTTCAGATCACTTTCCGGTCTTCTTCTTTATTTCATCAACAGCCCGTTCCAGTTGGGGATCTTTATTATTCAGCTTATCAGTAAAAGTTGTGATTACTTTTATATCAGGGGCTACTCCAGTGAACTCAAGGTCTTTGCCTTCAAGTGTATAGCAACCCCATGCAGGCATTCTTATCAATGAGCCATCAACCATACCGGCCCCGCCTGTAAATATGATCCAGTGATACGTTTCATTCCCGATTATAGTACCGAGATTTAGCGCTTTGAATCCCTGTGCAGTCATTTCGGCGTCGCTCAGTGATTGTTCATTAATCAATAATACTATTGGAATATCAGATGGTGCAAAAGCAGGCTGTTTTGAATACTTCCCTTCCCGGTATTTCCATTTCAGATAGGAGCGCTGGGCTAAAAACTGAAGGACCATATCGTGAACATTTCCGCCAGTATTGTACCGCAGATCAAGAATTAAACCGTCTTTATTGGCGAGGTCTTGCGTCATGGTAACGAAAAAATGTTCATATTCTTCCTTACCCATATTTTTCATTGCCGCATAAGCAATATGGTTATTGCTTTTTTGATCCACAAAGTTCCGGTTGTTGTCTATCCATTCATCATACAAATCGTAGTAGAGGCTGGACTGGGGATGTATAATTGCCGTAACCTCTTTGCCATCCCTTTTAAAAGTAAGGTTAACTTCCTTATCCAATGAAGGCTTGGTAAAATAAAAATACCTGTCTGTAGCAGGATCCACTGATACTCCGTTAACAGCAATCAGTATATCTCCGGGTTTCACATTTACATTCACTTTATCGGCAGGAGTGCCATTTAAAACATACCTGACCTTATAAGGATTTGCATCGTCAAAAATAATCCCTGTTTCCATGGTAGATTCCGACAATCCTACCTGTTCATCAGAACCGGATGTGGCGAAACCCTGGTGCGAGGAATTTAGTTCACCCAGCAAATCATTTATTAGCGTCCGCAGGTCACTTCGGTTATTTACAAAAGGAAGAAATTGTTCGTAACGTTTTTTCAAACCATTCCAATCAGCGCCATGAAAATGTTCATCATAATAATTTTCCTGCACCTGTGCCCAGGCCTCATAAAACATCTGGCTGAATTCTGCCGATAAATTTTTCCTGAAAACCTTATTGATACTAATTGGGTCAGCCTTATTGTCGTCCAGATTCAATTTGCAAATGTTCCCGTTTGACAGAAGATAATATTTACCTCCGCTTTCATTAATATTCAGATCGCTGCCATCTGCATTACTAAACTTATCCGTTTTAGGGCTTTCAAATTTCTTATACACCGTTTTGTACAGTGTGGGTTTCTCATCTCCGTCTGTCATTGCAAAGAAAACAGTGGTATTGCCATCTTTTTCAATTACTTCCAAAAGGTCTTCAGACCCATAGGATGGACCAACCAGTTCTATACGATCCATGAGCCTGTTAGTATCAATTGCAGTAACAATGCGCGATTCTTCATCGTCCTTCTTTTTAGAAGTATCAAATAACTCGTGGAATTTATCGGAATAATAAGTGGAATCAAATTTTTGTAACGGCAGCCGGTACACATGCGGCTCTGAAGGACCCATCGGGTAAGATGGTTTTAATCTTGATGATGAAAAGTAAATATACCTGCCGTCGGGAGACCAAACCGGAACATATTCAGTGATACCTGTTTTAGTAAGGTTTACGGTTTTTTTACTTTTGAGGTTGTGAATAAAAATGTCCTGCTCAAAGTTCCTGAAAGCCGTAAACACTATATACTCACCATCGGGTGAAAATCCGGGTCCACTGCCCTCCATACCCCATATTTCATCTTTAACCACCGTTTCACTTTCAAAGGATTTAAGATCAATAATACATACTTCATCTCTGCCGCCAAGGTAAACGCCTTTTGTTCTTTTTTTATTGAGCGCAATGCCGCGAAGATTTTTTTGTTCATCGGTCAGCTGCTTTGCTTTTTCAGATTTGTCTGCGGCAATAGTGAACCAGTTTTTATAGCCATTGTCCGTCTGGTTAAAGAGAAGTTTCTTATTATCGGACATCCACTTAACTTCAAATTTCCGTTCTTTACTTTCAGGGTCGAGTTCCTCTACAAACTTCCCTTCAAGATCACTGACGAATAATTTTCCTCTGGAAATAAATGCCAGTTTTTTTCCATCAGGCGAAACATCGAAATAGGAAATCTTTTCTTTAACATTAAAATCCGTTGACTCATGCAGTACGTTATTTCTTACAATTGAGATATTTAATTGAGCAGACTTTTTAGTTGCAACGTCATATATCCATAGCTGGTAATCCTTTTCGAAGACCACCTTCCCGCCATTCGCATTTACAATAGCATTTTTAATGGAGGTTGTGAAATCCGTCAATGCCTCCCTTCTTCCGCCACGGAACGTAAATAAGTTGTATTCTCCATTGGTTGAGTCTGAAATGAAGTAAATATTACCTTCTTTATCCAGTGTAGCGCCAAAGTCCTTACCCTCCCAGGTAGTATACCTTTCATATTTATTTGTTGCCGGATCATATGACTGGATATCAGGGTTGTAGGGTCCTTTGTATCTTTTCCGGTGTACCTGCAGACTGCTTTCCCAGGTATCATTAAAAAACAATGCATGGCTAATGGGATGCTCAAAGACATTGTGATCGTTGAGAAAAAAATGGTGGCCAAATACATGTGTTGCTGTTCTGCCGTTGATATCTGCTTTGTATGAAGATAGTCTGCCCATACGGCTGCTGGTAAAAAAAATCGTTTTTGAATCCCAGCTCCATGAGCTCACT
Organism: uncultured Bacteroidota bacterium; assembly: GCA_903839875.1. GTDB lineage: Bacteria > Bacteroidota > Bacteroidia > Chitinophagales > Chitinophagaceae > Nemorincola. Next base: position 15,158 of record CAIMDZ010000056.1, on the reverse strand, counting down.
TCATCCGTTCCGCTAAACCAGGTCAGGCGTTTTATTTCTCCTCCATTTACCGGCATTACATACACATCCGCATTCCCGAATTGCCTTCCGGTAAAGGCTATCCACTTGCCATCGGGCGAAACTTTCGGATTCGTTTCATAGCCTTTCATAGCAGTTATGCGCACAGCCTGGCCATCATTTACATTAGCTTTCCATATATCTCCCTCATAACAGAAAAACACCGTTTCCCCATCAGGAGTAAGGCAAGGCTGGGAAAGAAAATAATTATTATTTTGGGCAAACAGTGTAACTGACCCAAGCAGAAACAACAAGAGCAATTTTAACTTCATAACGGTAGTTGATCTTTATTTACCCTCAAAGTAAATAAAAAGGTACATATGCGCATGCTGATTTTTGATGTTTCCCCCTTTTATCACGTTGGAGGGTAAATACAGATGCTAGCCTTGAACATGTTACTCAGTTCCATGTTTATGGTGGATAATACAGGAAACTCTAATTAAATGGTATTACATCCTATTGGTGCTGCATTTCTCATAACCCGCTCTCCACCTTCTTCTCCGCCAGTACCTTTTCAGGGTCCATAAGCCTTATCGTAAACTTCCCTGCCCCGAATTCTTCTGCATCAAAGACCACATCCAGGTTGTGCTGCCCCTGCTCAAAACGCCTGCGCTCTATCAGTTTAACGATCATCTGGTTATGTTCATCAAAAACACCGACAGAAAGGATGGTTGCGGTTTTAAGCCGTACATCGAATCGGGTAAGTATCTTTAAGGTCTTTGGTGTATATGCAGCCTCTCCGGGTACTTCATTTTTTGCACTAACTGCATAATAATCCGGCTTTGCCCGTCCGGTCACGAGGCAAAATGTGTCCACAAGTTTCATTGATATTACAGCCCGCTCCGGGTCGTAAATATTTTCCACCCGGTTATTATTGGTAATTGCCCATACCGCATTTTGGCCCAGGTAGTCGAACAATCTGTGGTTATTGATGTACCGGAGTACACTAACAAGTTCCTTGCTGCCTGTTTTCCAGTAGCTGTAATGCAGATTTTGCTTAGGGCAATGCCTCGGGCAATTACCGCAAAAAACAATTACCTCCACATCTCCTTTTTGTTTAGCCCCAAGAACGAGGTTCTCCTCACCTGCAAGCACCATTGGCTGGTAGGAGCTGTCATCTGGTTTCAGTATCAGCCCAAGGTCTACCTTAAGGTCCAGGGAGTCGTTTTTAAGGTTTGTTACAGTTAACCGTACAGACCTGCCTGTATAAGAACCTTTAAAATTCACCCCGCTCAACTTGATGATTTTGTTCCTGACAGCATCAGAAATACTCATGCTATGCACACTGGCTGACATCAATTCCGGCAACAGGACTGCGACAAGAAAAAAAAGTGCTTTTTTCATACTGTTAGTTTTAAGAATATTTGATTACTCGTATACTATTGTAGCAGCCGGGATGAAAATTAAATGAACTGTTATTTTGTATTCTTTATACCATTTTTAATTACAAATACATCTAAAGACTTCTTGATCGTCAGATACCATGAAACCTCCGTCTCTACATCTTTTGATACTAATCTCAGGTGATATTGAATAGTGGAATCTGGTGTCAGATCATTAAATAATTCGAATTGGGGATAAAAATCGGTGACCATCCCTACCTGCGCAGACAGGTATACGTCTTCACTGCCCCGAAGGGTTTCGGCATCTGCCGGCAGTTCCAGGTTGGCAATTACAGATCTCCTCCTGCTTAGAAATTGCCCGATCTGGATTCGCTGGGCATTTAATGCTGAAAAATTTTTCACTTTTACTGCTTTATCTAATAAATTATGCCACTCCTTCGTCATTTTATCCAGCGAATCGTTCGTATTCCTGATCTGTTCTACCAACACCTGTTTTTGCTTATGTGCATAATATCCGCATGAAGAAAATAGCATAATTACATAAAGCAAGCCCGTTATTTTATTCGTCTTTCGCATAACCTCTTTTGTGTGCTTAAATTTACAATTAAAATGTATAGCCCGGTAAATTAAAAATCCGCTATTATGTTTTATAAATATTTTACTTACAGGTCATGTCTATTGTAAAGTTATTCTTTTTTTTATATTCCTCTTCAGCCTGGTCATCTGTAGTGTAGATGTACTTTTGTTTACCGGCAAGTTTATCAATATCATCCTTTCATCCTGGTTTTATTGATATTTTGAATAAACAAAATTACCTCTAAACCATCGAAAACAATGTTACATATCAGAAAATACCACTAAAATACTACTATAGAAAAAAGACCTATTTCAATATCCCATACCTTTGCACCTCATTATCAAAATAAATATGGGCAAAGTAGCCATAAATATAGTTACAGGTAGCTTACAGCCACAGGAAACAATTGTGGGCATTGATCTGGGCACCACCAATAGCCTTATTGCTATTGTCAGGAGTGATACACATGAGCCTATCGCACTAAAGGATGTTGATGGGCTTGCACTTGTTCCTTCTATAGTCCATTTCGACGCATATGGCAATATTACAATCGGCAACCCCGCAAAGGAGTTATTAATAGCTGAACCGGAGCGCACCATTTATTCAGTAAAGCGTCTGATGGGAAAATCCTACAAAGATGTTAGCAAAGATTCAGGATTTTTTGCTTACCATATTTTTGATGACGATACCGACGCGCTTGTTAAGATAAAAGTTGGAGACAGATTTAATTCCCCTATCGTGTTATCTTCTTTCATTCTTAAGGAACTTAAGAAGCGGGCGGAACATATTCTTAAGACTCCAATCACCAAGGCGGTGATTACAGTTCCGGCGTATTTTAATGATTCCCAGCGCCAGGCAACCCGTGATGCCGGAAGGCTGGCCGGACTGGATGTGTTGCGCATTATTAATGAACCCACAGCTGCCAGCCTTGCATATGGCATAGGCACAAAACACAAAGAAGAAAAAACAATAGCTGTGTATGATCTGGGTGGCGGCACCTTTGATATTTCGATCCTTACTATCAACAACGGTATTTTTGAAGTATTATCTACCAATGGCGACACCTACCTCGGTGGGGATGATATAGACAACCTGCTGGTGAAGCACTGGCAAACGCAGACCGGTATTACAGATGACGAACTGAAAACCTACAAATCGCTGGCACAGCAATTCCGGATGAAGGCTGAAGAGGCCAAAATACATCTTTCTGCTAATGACATCTTTAACGGAGAAATAGACGGTCAAACCGTGAGTATCAACAAACACCAGTTTAACGAAATTATTAAACCACTTGTTGATCGTACGATCACTTCATGTGGCAATGCCCTTAAGGATGCAGGCATAAAGGCAGCACAGATAGATGCGGTGGTGATGGTAGGTGGTTCTACAAGAGTTCCGTTTGTAAAAGAAAGTGTAGCCAAATTTTTCGGCAGAGAGCTTTATGACAAACTGAATCCCGATGAAGTGGTGGCGCTGGGCGCTGCTGTGCAGGCTGATATACTTGCAGGCAATAATACAGAAATGCTGCTGCTTGATGTAACTCCTCTTTCATTGGGTATAGAAACTATGGGAGGATTGATGGATGTACTCATTCCAAGAAATTCTAAAATTCCTAACAAAGCCGGCCGGCAGTACACTACTCAAAAGGACGGGCAAAGCGGCATGCGTATATCCGTATTCCAGGGCGAACGTGACCTGGTAGCAGATAACCGTAAGCTGGCAGAATTTAACCTCACCGGCATCCCTGGTATGCCTGCAGGCTTGCCTAAAGTGGAAGTTACTTTCCTGATAGATGCTGATGGGATATTGAAAGTGAGCGCCACCGAACTGCGTAGCGGTGTAGCCCAGAGCATTGAAGTGAAACCACAGTATGGATTGACGGACGAAGAAGTAGAAAACATGCTGCTTGACTCACTTACCCACGCCAAGGACGACATAAAAACGCGCGCATTGGTGGAGGCCGCAACGGAAGCACAGCAAATGCTGGATACAACAGAAAAATTCCTGTTAAAATACCGGGAAGCATTGACGGAGGAAGAGACAATTGAAACAAATAAATGCATGCAGCAACTGCGCGATGCAATGGAAGCTAAGGATAAGGATCGCATACATAATGCCACAGAAATATTGAATGATGTGTCGCGGCCTTATGCAGAGCGAGTGATGGATTCGGCGCTGAAGGATGCGATGCGGGGGAAGAGCGTGATATGATGACGGGACTATCGCAAAAATTATTTAACTTTGATATTTAGTAAAGATTAATGTCATGATAAATGAAAATTTAAAAAAGAACTGGGAGTACGTGCAAAAGAACCGCAATGCACTCCTCTTTATTTACAGGAATAAATATGTCCTTGTTTATAACGAAAAAGTTGTAGGATCCTTTGACACTTTTGCAAATGCTGCAAATGAGGGAATTACAAATTACGGCGTTAATTCTGGTTTTTTAGTTGAGTGGTTGACTGCAAAAGAACCGTTAAATATTGTTGTTTCAGCTAAATTATGATTTACAAATTAACTTCCGTAAATACAGAAGAGCTAATTGCACCTGACGGTGAAGTGGTTGAATTGCCACTTGCTTCTAATACCTCCTTCAAGATATTCGGCCCGTTGCTGCCGGTTAATATTTCGGATTCGGAGAAAATTTCTGAACAATTGCAAACCCATGATAAACAATCGAAAATATTTACTTGCAAGGCGTTAATAGATACGGGCGCATCAATGTCCGTAATTTCCCCAAAGGTGGTAGAAGAATTGGGATTGCCGGGAATAGGAATTCAGACAATTGCATCGGTTCATAGTGTTGAATTGAGACCTGTTTATTTTGGCCGTATCACGTTTCCCTGGGCGCTGGAATGGAAATTCCCCTTGTATGTTGTGAGCTACAGGGATATGATTGCCTGATAGGTAGAGATGTTTTACGGTTCTGGCATATGACGGCTTCAACGGAGAGATTACGATATGTGATTAGGTTTATCTTTGCGCCCGTTTAATACAAAATGACAGGTTTTTACCTTTTACTTTTTTACTTTTAATTTTTTATGCGCGTATTCAAATTTGGCGGTGCATCCATAGCGGATGCAGGCAGGATGGCGGCCTTATTGCCCATCATCAGTGAGGAGAAAAAACCATTGCTGATTGTTTTATCAGCCCTTGGTAAAACGACCAATGCTCTTGAAAGCATTGTGAACCTTGCATGTAAAAACAAAAAGGCTGAGGCACTTGCTTTAGCTAAACAACTGGAGCAACAACACCTCGATTATGCCAAAACTTTGCTGGATGAGGCCCATTATGCAATTGCATTAACCATGTTGAATAAACAGTTCGAAGAACTGGAAAAAGCCGTAATGAACGCCGACCCTGCACTTTATGATTATTCATACGATCAGATAGTATGTATGGGAGAGCTGTTCTCCAGCAGAATGTTTTCCATTTTCCTGCAGCAACAGCAACTGCCTGCCGAGTGGGTGGATATTCGCCGGGTGATGCGTACTGATAATACTTACCGCGATGCCGTTGTGGACTGGGATTATACCAGGCTGGATGCTGAAGCCATTATCGGCAGGCAACTACTGCATGGGAAGATTGTCGTCACACAAGGCTTCATTGGTTCAACAGAAGATGGTAATTCAGTAACCCTTGGCCGTGAAGGCTCCGACTATACTGCCGCTATCCTCGCTGCAATGCTTCATCTGGATTCAGTGACCATATGGAAAGATGTTGCCGGATTGCAAAATGCTGACCCGAAGCTGTTTCCAGATACAGTTAAGATTGATGCCATCTCTTACAACGAAGTTATTGAAATGGCTTTCTACGGCGCTCAGATCATTCACCCTAAAACTATCAAGCCTTTACAGAATGCTAATATACCATTGTATGTAAAATGCTTCTTCGACAAACACTTGCCGGGTTCTGTGATCCTTGCAGATGTAGATCGTGCACAATACCCGCCGTTAATTGTATTAAAAGACAACCAGGAATTGGTGCAGGTAACCACGCGCGACTTTTCTTTTATAACAGAAGACAATTTGAGCAAACTATACAGCATCTTCCATGATCTGAAGATCAAGATCAACCTTATCCAGAACGCTGCGATCAGTTTCACGGCATGTATAGACAATAGGGAAGATAAAGTCAAAGCCCTGATACAAGCGCTGGGCAAGGATTACAAGGTTTCCATAAATGACCGTGTGAACCTACTGACCATCCGTCATTATACACCCGAAATAGTTTTTGAACTGACCAAAGACAAGCAGATTCTACTTCGCCAGGAAACAAGAAAGACCTTACAGGTGGTAATGAAATGATTTTGTAAAAAGTGAGAATTCCTATTTTTGTATTTAAATACAGATGTATGTACCAGACCGACCTGAATATAATTGCCAGAGAGGCTGAAGAGCGGGAAGATGAAAATTATACATTTCGAAGCTGGCTGAAAATGAAAGACAGCAAGCCGCTCGACCGGCTTGTGCACGAGATCAATGATAAAGTGTCGGCATCCATAGATTGTACCAAATGCGGCAATTGCTGTAAAACCCTCGTAATAAACGTTACACAGCAGGACGTAATATCCTGCTCCAAACACCTGAATTTGACAAAAGAAGAATTCAAAGAAAAATATATTGAAGAAAGCCAGCAGGGAGAGATGTATATAAATACAATTCCGTGCCATTTTTTTGCAGATAAGAAATGTACCATTTACGGCAACCGTTTTAAAGATTGCCGGGATTTTCCCCACCTGCACAAGCCCGGCTTCCAGGGACGTTTGTTGGGAACATTAATGCATTACGGCCAATGTCCGATAGTCTATAATGTACTTGAGGAATTGAAAGTAAGGTTGAGATTCAGATAATGATGGGCGTCTACCTGACGTCTCCGTAATAATACATACAGACACAGAGCCCAAGCGTTATGACAATAATAAACCAGGGAAGTAGCTTTTCCCAGCGGGCCTTCCTTATCCGCTCTTCCATTTTCAGGTCTATTGCATCCAGCATTTCTTTATTAACGCCGGCCAGCTTCAGGAGTTTCTGTTCAATGTCAGCAAGGTATTGTACTTCCAGTTTTTTTGAAGCCTTAATGATCTCTCTTACAAATGCATGATTCGCAGAGGTATCATTCTCAAGTTGTAACATGCTTATGTGGGCATCTTCAAGTATCAGAAGTATATAAGCCTGTAGCGCACTTTGGCTCATGCGGTGGGTATCCATAGTTGCAAGGCTGGCATTCAGCTGAATACATACATTCAGTAGCCATGCCGGGGTAATGACTTCCGCATGCCTGGTTCTGCTTCCTAGTCCGGAAACCCAGCGTTCATCATCATAAGCAGTTCGTTTATTTGCGTCCGATAGTATTTCATATGCTTCCTGAATTTCCTTAAAATGAGCTTCCGACAAAGAACTATCCGGGTTTTTATCAGGATGGTATTTGAACGCGAGGGCGCGGTATGCTTTCTTAATTTCAGCAATAGTAGCTGAAGGCTTTATACCCAGAGTTCTGTAATGGTCTTTCACAGCTTATTTCATGTCTTTATACTTCCAGAGATAGAAACAGGCATAAGTGCGGAAAGGCGCCCATTTTTCAGATATCCTGATCATTTTCTCCCGCAGGGCTTTTTTGTCGGTCCTATCAAGTTTGTAGATCTTAGCCATTGATTGCTGAATGCCCAGGTCATCAACAGCGAATACATCTTCACGACCTAGTGTGAACATCAGCAGCATTTCCACTGTCCATCGGCCAACTCCCTTTATTGGTGTAAGGAATCCGATCACTTCGTCATTGGTCATTTTATTCAGCTGCTTATCGTCCGCATTGTGTTCAAGCATATAGCGGGCAACGTTCTGTACATAATTCACCTTGGCATTGGATAGTCCTATAGCCCTCAGTTTATCAAATGGTGTGTCCAATATTTGTTGTGCAGTTGGTTCATTGCCGTCATATAATTCGAGGAATCTTTTGAAAATAACCTCCGCTACCCTTGTTGATAATTGCTGGCTCATAATAGATGCGCACAGGCGCAGGCACACGTTCTTTCTTTTCATAAGCTGGTATGGCTCAAGGGTTTTCAGCAGCGGGAGCAACTTCCTATCTTTGGACAGATGCTCAATAATAATAGACGAAGTCCTGAACATGGCTATAAATTTATGTAAAAGACGATTATAAAACTCTATTATACCTGCATAGGCTACTAAATTCAACTTTGAATGTATATACACGTATATTTGCGAAAGTTAACACAGGTCAACAAAATTTGATAACTAAACTTCCTATTTTGTTTTTTGATGCGCAGGAGAACATTATTAAAAGCAGGGGGCTTGCTGGCCTTCGCACAATTTTCAGGTATGTCAACACTAAAGGCTTTAGAGTCACTGGGGAATGCTTTGGCTCCAACGGATAGGATGCCGGTCATGTTTGTAGGACATGGCAATCCGATGAATGCAATAGAGGATAACTCCTATCACAGGAGCTGGCAGTCAATAGGAAAGACAATTCCAAAGCCACAGGCCATATTATCTGTCAGCGCGCACTGGATCACAAAGGGTACAAAGGTGACTTCCATGAGCCAGCCAAAAACCATTCATGATTTTGGTGGATTTCCAAAGAAATTATTTGATCAGCAATATCCGGCCCCCGGTTCGCCGGAGTTTGCAAACTTTACAAAAGAACTGGTAACCTATAGTCATCTGCAAACAGATGAAACCTGGGGTCTTGACCATGGCACATGGAGTGTATTGCTGCCCATGTATCCATTGGCAAATGTTCCCGCTTACCAGCTTAGCCTTGACTATGACCAGCCACCCAGTTATCATTATGAAATAGGAAAGCAATTAGGAAAACTACGTGAGAAGGGCGTTCTCATAATGGGCAGCGGCAACCTTGTACACAATCTCGGGAAGGTTGACTGGAGCGGTGGGAACAATGTTTATGACTGGGCGCGAGAATTTGACGCTAAGTTCACCGACTGGATGCTGAAAGGAGACCATACATCCATACTCAATTATCAAAAGATATTAGGCAATACCGCAACCATGGCACATCCTTCTTACGACCACCTGCTGCCGCTATTTTATATATTGGGATTACAACAAAAAAATGAACAGATAACGTTCTTCAACGACCAGTTTGATATGGCATCTATATCAATGAGGAGTATGGTGATAAAGTGATTTTTTCAAATGTTTTTTCTTAAACTGTAACTTTAAATGCTACGGAATATGAATGCCTGTTTCTTTCAGCATTTTTTGCTGTTCTGCAATCATAGGTTCCATTCAGTGCTTTGAATTCCGCTTGAAAAACGACTTTTCATTTGATGTTCCGGCTGAACTGCACAAATATCCGGGAACAATTATTAAAAAATTACCGGCGCGACTTACTCTGTACGAGTGTGTTGGTGAGGACACCAGCACGGGTGGAAAGCAAATATTATTAGGGAGATAACATAATATTTTAGAACATTATGTTTAGTCAGTAATCGTGAGTTTAATATCGCCTGCTACTTCACAGTCTCCATAAGAAACCAAAAGATCATAAATACCAGTTGTGTACCTGCTTAATGTTATTCCATCAATATGGCCGCCGCTGATAATGTAATGTTGTTTTTGCCCTTTCCAGTCAGTAATATAATAGTCAGTTTCTGAAGCACAGCCCAATATAAAAAGGAATCCATCTTTTGATTTGCTTAGGGTCACATTTTTTACTTTCGCAACATTATTTCTGTCTATATGCGCGCAATAACCCGAGCTGAGGATATTGTATGCAACTGTATCGGAAGTGTTGATTGAAATTGTATCGAAATAGGAATAGGAAATAGGGTGCGGCTGGTATAAAATTTTGAGAGTCAGGGATTCATTTTGCTTTAGAGTTAAAGGAAATTGAAATTGTCTGTAATCCTTGTTACGGACTTGCAGTATCCTTTCATCTTAAATCCGTTAATTGTAATTGCCTTATTGGCTATAAGAATTACTGTTTGCGTATCAGAAGGTTTTGAAATAAAGTTCACCCGAAACAGTGGTTCTGCATTTGATATATTCAATCGTTCGCCAGGATAATATTCAGTGAATTGATGGTTCCCATCTCCTGGTGGATAAAACTGTTTCCTGAAAACATGATAACCGATGTAAGTTAAATTAACGCTTGAGTCAGCATCATAATTTTGATAGCGGTAAGTAATTAACACGCCGTTCTGATCGTATTCCTTTGTGCCAAGATCAATACCATCTTTATAGATTGTAGTTGATTGTAATTTTCCGGTCGAGTCGTAATTACTATAAACGCCATCCTGCACGGACATCGAATCACCGTCACAGTTGAAGCCATTAATAGAAGCTGTACTGGCTTTATATTTAACATCCAGGTGTGCGATATTATTTCCTCCTTCGTCAAAAGAAAGTATCGAATCATACTGTTTTGGCGATACAATTTTGTAATCACCTTCTTATGCAATTCCTTTGCCAGGACTGGGATCATAGTAAAATCTCCAATGACCATACTTTTGTCCCTGCACGTTTTTTTTATTTTGTGCCATACAAGCCGTTGCCAGAAACATCAGGCATAATAGTATGGAGGGTTTGTATAAATTCATCTTGTGTGAAAATACAAATGATTCACCAAAATATTCGCTATTTCCCAAACACCGCCCCCATCATCACTCCCGTAAATGTCTCCCATGTATATTTCTTCTTTTCGTTGAGTATATTTTCGTGAAGGTTGGGGATAGAATCTGGCTCGAAAAATTTCAGAATAGCATCTGCAATCGAGGTGGGATTTGGCTCTGCAATAAACCCTACCTTTCCATCCGGCACTACTTCTGCAAGTCCACCCACATTGGTAACTACCATCGGCTTTTCGAAGTGGTAAGCTATTTGTGTGATGCCGCTTTGGGTAGCATGTTTGTATGGCTGCACTACAAGGTCGGCTGCGCTGAAGTAGTAGCGCACCTCGCTGTTGGGAATAAAGTCTGTTCTTAAATGAACTACATTTTGCAATTGGTGTTTTTCTACAATGCTGTTATTATTGGCTTCTACCGCCTTATCGTAATATTCACCTGCGGCTATCAATTCTATACCTGCCGCCCTGATCCGTTCATCTGCCATGGCCTCCAGCAGCAGGTCCAGGCCTTTGTACTCGCGTATGAAACCAAAGAAGAGCATGTATTTTTTGGCGGGGTCCAGTTTCAGTTTTTCACAGGCATCCTGCTTGCTCACAGGTTCGTTGTAGCTGTCATAAATAGGATGGGGTGTAAAGAAGGCCGGTTTTTCAGTAAATGTTTTCACATCCTTCAGCACATCACGGCTCATAGTTACAAATGCATCAACTGCTTTGATGAAATACCTGGTGAATTGTTCATCCCCCGTTCTTTTCTCATGCGGAATAATGTTGTCAATAATGCAGAGTACGCGGGTATGTTTATTTTTTTTAGCCTGCCTGAGTATTGTACCAAACGCCGGTCCCATAAATGGCAGCCAGTATTTTACGATCACCAGGTCAAATTTTTCCCTGTTCATCCGCTTTCCGGTTTTCCACCAGTTTAGTGGGTTAACAGAGTTTACCACAGTCCGGATAGTTATCCCAGCTGGTGCTGGCTCATCTGTAAACTGAGTTTTCCCCGGAAACAATACGGATGGGTACTGCAGCGAAAAAGAATAGATAATAACCTCATGACCCTGCTGCTGTAATTGCAGCGCCAGTCGTTCATTAAAGGCCGCAAGCCCTCCCCGTAACGGATGTGCAGAACCCAGGATAGCTATCTTCATTTGAAAATAGTTTTAAAATCCACCCCTGCCTGTATATAACTTTCGGGAATGCCTATGTCAATAAAATACCCGTCACTCACGTAGCCATAAAATTTCTTTTCATCCGCAAATTTTTCAAGGTAATCTTTTTCAAATGAAAATTTTTCCGGCAGGTTTTTTTCCAGGAAGGCCTCCCTGTTTATAAAATAGATGCCACCATTAATAAGTCCTTCTTCTTTATATTGCTTTTCTTCGAACGAGGTGATAACCGATGAGGCATCAGTATGTACAACACCGTACCTATCGAATTTATGCATCTTTTTCAACGCAAGCGTAGTTGTAGCGTTATGGCTCCTGTGAAAATCCATCATATCACGCAGATCAACCTTGAATAGGGTATCTCCATTCAGCACGGCGACGTCGTCAGTTTCGGCTTCTTCCACAGCGGCAAGTATGCCTCCGCCTGTGCCTAATGGTTCATTCTCAATCACACAATCCATTTCAAACAGTTCGTTCTGCTCCTCAATCCAGTCAGTGATCATCTTATGCTTATATCCAAGCGATAAAATGACCCTGGTGCATTTTTGCTGCTCCAGGTATTCAAAAAGATACGCAATGAATGGCCGGCCATTCACCGGCGCCATACATTTAGGCATTGCGCCAATTACCCCCTGTAACCTTGTACCTAATCCCCCTGCTAATATTATTGCTTCCATTGGTTATAAGTTACCTGCAGATGTGCCACACCTCTGAGGTGTGGCACATCTAACTGCTATTAAATACTCCACGTTACTAGTCCTCTCTCTGTAAACTGGTACGGGCTAAAATTCCCCCCAAACGCCGCCAGCGCTTTCTTCACTGCATACCTGGTATTCCCCGGGCAATAAAACATCATAAAGCCACCACCACCAGCACCCGATATTTTGCCACCTGTAGCGCCTGCTTTCAGCGCAGCTTCATATATCTCATCCATGGTGTCGTTGGTAATGCCCTTTGCCATTTGTTTTTTATACCTGAAACCAAAATCGAGTATACCGCCTATCTCATGTATATTGCCTTTCAGCAGTGCCTCCTTCATCATCAGCGCCTGCTCCTTCAGGTGGTGCATGGCATCTATCGAAGTCTTATTTTTATCTGTTACATTCTTGCTCTGGGCCTCAATGATAGTTGAGGAAAGCCTGCTGGTAGCAGTAAAATACAGCAGCAGGTTATTCTCCAGTTCAAACAAATATTCCTGTTTTATCCTCAGAGGGTTCACGATCACTTTATTGTCGTGGTAAAACTCCATAAAGTTCACACCGCCAAACGTGGCTGCATACTGGTCTTGCTTGCCACCTGCCATGGCCAGTTCCACGCGCTCAATGTCGTAGGCCATCTGGGCTATGTCATATTCCCCAAGGGGCAGGTTCAGCCATTCCGCAAAAACCCCGATGATAGTAACCATAAGTGTGGATGAACTGCCAAGGCCCGAACCGGCAGGAGCATCCACAAGTGTGGATAATTTAAAGCCCGATGGAACGGGTCCGTACTTTCTGACAATATAATTATAGGCTCCTTTAGCAAGGTCCAGTGTACCGTCTATGGGAAGCTGATCAGTTTTGTCATAGGTTATTGTTTCTTCCCTGTCCACCGCTTCTATAATGATCCTTGGTTCATTCAGCGGCTCTATGGTTGCATAGGCATATAACGAAATGGTTGCATTCAGGATAGCTCCTCCATAGAGGTCGCAGTAAGGGCTCACATCCGTTCCTCCCCCGGCAAGCCCGATTCGCAGTGGCGCTTTACTTCTGTATATCATAATAGAAGGCTAAATTAAGGAAATAAACAGCATGCAGTTTGATTTAAGAGAATACAAGTATGTTAAACTCTTATGGTAACGCAAAATAATATTTTTTTTTTGCATAAAGGAGTGTCTTATGGACGCAGTAATTAAGGTTAAGCTATCAGAACTGAATTCATCGTTGATGGATCGGTTAAAAGCATTATACTAGGGCAATGACGACGTGGAATTAACGATAAGTTTTGAGGACAAAAAGCAGAAATACTTCGAGGTGTTAGATCGCTCAAAAAATGATCTTGAAAATAGCCGAAACTTAGTTTCCTTCATCATGGAAGAACTTGAAGAGTACTCTGGTCAGTCAGGACGCTAAAATCTTATCCATATAATTACTGACTTAATTTTCATTTCCTTCTTTTCGTCCCCCAAAAACAAAAATCCCCTACTACTTTCATGGTATTTTCTGCCTTTTTCACAAAAAATTACAACCCGGTTCTATTTTACTACCGTATTAATATGTAAACTTGTATAAAGAAATAAACTTATTATGATTGATCCTGTAACAGAACCGGTTAGTATTGATTCTGTCGCTGCCATACAGCAACTGGTAAGCCAGATAGAAAAAGTAATCCGCGGCAAGCGCCGGCAGATAGAAATGGTGATCACCTGCCTGCTTGCCGGTGGCCATATACTTATGGAAGATAATCCCGGTACCGGCAAAACAGTGCTTGCCCGCACACTCGCCCAATGCATCAGTGGTGAGCGAGAAGGAGAGCATGTTGTATTCAAGCGTATTCAGTTTACCCCCGACCTGTTGCCTATGGACCTGATAGGAACCCATATCTTTGATGATATCCATAAGGAATTCATTTTCAAGAAAGGTCCGCTGTTCTGTAATATTCTTCTTGCTGATGAAATTAACCGCGCTTCGCCAAAAGTACAGAGCGCCCTGCTGGAAGCAATGGCAGAACAGCAAATAACCGTGGGTGATACCACATTTAAATTAGAACGTCTTTTCTTCTCTATAGCCACCCAGAACCCTATTGAAATGGAAGGCACCTACCCGCTACCCGCAGCCCAGCTCGACCGTTTCTATATGAAGATCAATTTCGGTTATGTGGATGAGGCGACCGAATTGAATATTTACCGCGAATACCTTGAAATTGCAAAGTACCTTGTAGAACTTGAGCAGGTGCTGAGCATGAAGGATATTCTGGACCTGCAGGCTCAGGCCGGATCAGTATTTGTACATGAAGAGATTTTAAAATCAGTAAGTAACATCGTTCGCCAGACCCGTGAGCACCAGGATATTTCACTCGGCGCCTCCACACGCAGCGGTATAGCCTTCCTGAAATGCCTCCGCGCCTACGCATTGGTGCATGGCCGCACTTATGTGATAGAGGATGATGTTAAAGACACCGCACGTGCCGTACTCGAGCATCGCCTTATGTACAGGAATAAAGATGGTAAACTAAAGGCATTGGAAGGCATCATAGCCAAAGAAACGGAACGTCTGGCCCGCTTAAAACTTTATTCATAATAAATACCTGTCATCGTGTGCCCCGCCGAACGGCAACCTATCAACAAGTCAACCTATCAACAAATCAACAAATCAACAAATCAACTTATCAACCTGTCAACAAGTCAACATGTCAACAAGCTAACGTGAATTT
>CAIMDZ010000055.1 GCA_903839875.1 uncultured Bacteroidota bacterium | reverse complement strand
GTACAAGAGGAATGATCCCGATAGCTATCGGGACATTCGTTTGCAACATTCAGAAGTTCATGGGAGTTCTCCCGATAGCTATCGGGAGCAACTAAAAAAACAATTATTTTCAAATGAAAGCCCTGTTAATGGTACTTTTTGCGTTTCTGATGATGACTTTCTCTTATTGTAACCTCCATAAGAAAAACAGGTATGCAATACCTGAAGATTACAGTGCAGAGCAGAAAGACAAGTTATTGTCAGATATAGAAAAGGGTGAAAAGCTATATAAAACAAGTTGCGCAGACTGCCATGGGAAATTTATGAACGGGAAGAACGATCCGGGAGATTTCCCGGAATCACAAATGTCTAAGTACAGTGCAAGGTACATATTGAGTGATGCCAAAAATCACAATGCAGCAATGAAAATGAATCCCGAACAGCTTAATGAAATTGTGTTGTTCCTTAGATACCGGATAGCCGCGAAAACAGGGATTCCGGTGCCTCCCGGCGGGTTTTAAAGTAGTTTTATACTTGACAAGGCAATGTCATTAACTTAAGAAAAAATGACCCCGAAAGGGTCACACGTTTATAGCAAAATGTATTGAGAATGAGTTCGATCCCGTTGGTATCGCACTACGAAACACCGGACTAATGTCATTAACCTAAGAAAAATGACCCCGACATTGCAATGTCATTGACTTAAGAATAGCCCGGAGGGCTTTCCCGTGAATAGCCGCGGGTGCAACCCACGGTATACCAGAAATACTGGCCAACTCCGGAGGTGTTGAATGTGGTGTGGAAAAATACCAAAATCGCTCAAGTCGAGTAACAATAAAAAACAGTTAAAAAGATTAATGAAAATGCCAGCAAGTATTAAACACAAAAACGTCCGGTCCCTGATTTTTATCATATTCGTGCTTATGGTTTTTACACTTCCGTATTGTGTTGTGCACAAAAAGAAGAATAATATGGATAAGTATGATATACCTGCTAACTATCCGCCCGAAATGGTGGATAACCTGGTATCTGATATGGAGAAAGGGGAAAGTTTATTTAAAACCTATTGCGCAGATTGTCATGGCATATTTTCAAATGGAAGGGATAGTATACCTGATTTTACCGATACGCAACTCCATAAATATACAGCAAGGTATATGATGGGCGACCCAACCAACCACGCAGCAGCCTTTAAAATGAACCCCGACCAGCTTAACCAGATAGTAGTTTTTCTGACTTACAGAAGGGTGAAACATAAACATACCGATTCATTGGACAGGCGGTAGCACAGATTATTCTATTGGCAATCTTTCATTTCCCGTTCTTCCAGGTCTTGTTTCTTTTCATTCCATTTATAGCAATGCTCTTCTATTAGTACCATTTTATTATTTTCAACTTTATAGACTGACGTAGTATGAATGCTGCCCGCGCAGCATTGATTATGTTCAAATATCCGCTTTGCTTTCGCATCAAAATCCAGTGAGGTTCCTTCAAACCCACTATTGAAAAATTTACTGGTTTTTGGATCGTATAAAAAATACAGGCTGGTAGTGTTAGGACCTGCATAGCTTGCTTCAAAGACTGAAAAATCAGGGTTCCCGTCGAAATTGAAATCCCCTGCAGAAATATTGTCTAATCCCATAAGCTGGCAATCGAGGTTTATTTCCTGGACCAGTTTGTGCGTCTTTTTTTCAAGAATCTTTACGCCGGTCACCCGCGGATAAAAACTACCCTGTTCTTTAGAAACCAATAATTTGAAGTACTGTTGTTTAAGCGCAACGGGCTGGATAATTTCCCTGTTAGCATATACAACGCTGTCTCCATCATCAAGATCGAAATCCTTCTTTAATGCAATAGAAAGTTCTTTACCGGTTTTCAGATTTTTCCATGTGCCGTTCAGCGTCTCGCTTTTATCCCTGAAGTTGTTGAAAGTGAGTGTTGCCATAGTATCGCCTTTCACATCTTTTTCAAACAAGGTCATTACATTATTTTTAAACCTGCCATTTACAATAATGGGGTCATCAAATCTGGTATAGGTGTAAATTGCATGTGCATCTCCGTCTGAATAGACGTCGGTAACCATCTCTATAGGATACTTATCTATGAAACCTGAATAACTTACCTGCCCCCAAAGACAGAAACTGCAAAGGATTAGAGCTATTACAAACGGCATTTTCATTGTATAAAATTAGAGAAACAAAATGAATACCTTTATAAATGATACAATAAGGGTGCTATTGTTGAAGGAGTTCATGAATGCTATCTGGATCAATTTTTTAATGAGAACAACTTTTATCGTTTTATTTCTTTTATTCGCCGTTGTTAGCCATGCGCAGACAAGCGGGGAATTATTGGAGCGCATTTATAAAGCAAAGTCAAAATCAAAACTCTCAATATTTTTCAATCAATGGAATAAGGAAATGCCACCGGTTTCTGATATTGAATTATCGCAGCTTGATGATATAAAGAGAGCGGCTTACAAAGTATTTATTGCCTTTTACAAACCATTGGATCCGGATTGTATCGGAGGGTCGGAGTATGGAAAAGATTTTTATAAAAATGCGGATTACCTGGTTGTCCAAAATTATCTGAACATATACCGTGGAAAAGTAAACCCAAAAGTCGCAACCTGACTTTGCTATAATTTTATAGTGTGAAAATCAGTCATTACGCATTCAGTTAATCCGG
>CAIMDZ010000054.1 GCA_903839875.1 uncultured Bacteroidota bacterium | reverse complement strand
TACGCAATCACTTTACCAGCTTCATGCAGCATCGCTGACGGTTCTTCACACACCATGACTGTGAATGCTTTCACCAGCTCACCATCAGCAACCGGTACTTTAAGCACCGGTGGTACACAAACACTTACAGTAGGCGCTACCCTTAACGTAGCAGCAGCTCAGGCTTCAGGAACTTACACCAACTCAACTGGTGTGCCGGTAACTGTTAACTACAATTAGTAGAAAGTCTAAAGTTCGCGAATATTTAAAACGCTCCGGTTGGGGCGTTTTTTTTGCGGTTAATCCAAATTTTGTTGAATGACGCAAAACAATTTGTGGATAAATACTGTAAAAAAATCCCCTGCTGAACAGCAAGATGTGAGGAAATGCAATATTTGGGAAAGCCCCTTTAGGAGTTTGGGGTTTTAAATAATCGGTCGAAAGCTTTGTTTATTCACAATGTTGTAATAAATTCACCCCAAATTATCTGAGTTGCGTCTTTTAGAAGGCCTGACTTAGCTATTTAACGTTTTGTGATCAATAAGCGCATTTTCTTAAATGAACTATAATATGAAAAGACTTTGTTTACTATTTGTATTGCTTCTTGCGGTTGGAATACAGGCTTTCGCTCAAACTACGCATACAGTTACAGGTAAAGTTGTTGATGAAAAGGGAATAGGGTATCCGGGTGCAGGCATAACCTTAAAAGGTACTCAGATAGGAACAGTTACAGATGTTAACGGAGACTTTATGCTCGATGTTCCGGACGGTAGTAATGTGTTCATTATCCAAGCTGTTGGTTATAATGCAACACAGGTAAGGGAAACTGATCAGGCCATGATGATCAGGCTGCAGCGTAAATCCAAAGAACTGGAAGGTACTGTGGTGACAGCCCAGGCAATAAGGAGGGAAAAAAGAGAATTAGGATATAATGCGACTACGGTTAGCGGTGAAGACCTCACCGTTGCCAACAATACCAGTGCATTATCAAGTCTTGCGGGAAAAGTGGCCGGTGCAAATGTTAGTAGTTCAACAGGTGGACCAGGTGGCAATACACGTGTAGTTTTAAGAGGTGAAAAATCAATTATTAAAGATAACAATGCCTTAATAGTTGTAGATGGTGTGATCATGAACAACTATGACCGTACAAAATCAAATCAGCTGGAACAGGTGGATTTTGGTAACAGCGGCAACGATCTGGATCCGGAAGAAATAGAATCAGTAGACATATTGCAAGGCGCAGCGGCTACAGTAAAATATGGTTCTGCAGGCGCCAATGGCGCAATAATGATTACAACTAAAGCAGGCAAGCATGCTGAATCAGGTAAGGCAAGCAAAATGGAAGTAACCTACAAGGCTACCTACACACAATCTGACATACTGAAATATGCCGATCTGCAGCACACTTACGGGCAGGGAAATATTTACCAGGGTATTGCAGATGATCGCCGTGAGAACTTTAGCTGGGGAAGGCAATTCGATAACCAGTACCGCCCCTGGGGCCAGGTGATTGACGGAAAGTCTTTGGTAAAGCCTTATTCTGATATGCCAAACAATATTAAGAGTTTCTTTAACCACGGTAAAGACCTGAATAACTTTGTATCTGTAGCCGGTGGTTCTGACAAAACAACTTATTATCTTGCCCTTAATACACTGAATAGTTCCGGAGTTGTACCAAACACTTTTTATAATAAATACAGTGTTCGTTTTAACGGAACTACCCAACTGAATAATCATTTTTACTCAGCCATCAACGTTAACTATATCAACTCCTATTCACGGGTTGAAAACACAGGCCAGAATACAGGATCAGTGCTTGATAACCTTTATGAAACCGCGCGCGACATTCCAATTCATGAATTGCGGAACCTGAATAATCACTTCTATTCCATGCAATACCTTGATACCGGTGGTGTAGAACGTTATGGAAATTATGGCGCTTACTATAAGAATCCATATTGGGTAGCTCAGAATTACGACAACCGTAATAAATCAGACCAGATTTTAGGTGATGTAAAACTCGGGTACAAGTGTGGTGATTTTAATGTGTATGACCGTGTTGGCGTAAATGTTACTTCTGACAGGTCTTTTTATGAAACACCCCAGATTAATGCGCAGCCTGTTGATCCCTTCTATGGTGGCAATAATTATAAAAATGCAGGTGGTTTCACACAGAATAATTATACCGGATTCAGGATGTATAACGACCTTATTGGTAACTGGACTCATACGTTGAGTGAAAATTTTGGCATGAGTGCCACTGTTGGCAATAACGTTACCATCTCTGATGATGAAACCCTGAATGCGGTTATTGATCCGGGTTCAAACGGACTGGTATTGCATAACTTTTATAATTTCAGCAACAACCAAAGCGCGGTTGTTGTTACGGACCCGAAATACAGGCACAGGAATATTGGTGTTTATGCCGATCTGAACTTTAATTACCAGAGAGAATTGTACCTGGAACTGACCGGTCGTAACGACTGGTCCTCTACCTTGGCGCATCATAACAATTCATACTTTTACCCCGGTGCAAACGCTTCCTGGGTATTTACAGAAAGGCTGAACGGTACTGCTTTCAAACAAAAAGTATTGAACTATGGTAAGATACGGGCAGGTGTTGGCGGTGTTGGCAGCGATGCATTACCTTATGCCAATAACAGCGCGGGTTTTTCACAGGTTCCTATTAATAGCGCGTTTGGTACAATCGGGACTCCGTTTGTTTCCAATAATGGTACTATTCCTGCTTACTCCATCGGCAACACCTTTGGCGCAAATCTGAAACCTGAGCTTACCCATGAATTTGAGGTAGGTACTGATCTTTCCTTCTTAAAAGACAGGATCAGCTTATCTTTCACTTATTACAGCAAGCTTACCCACAATCTCCTAACACCGGTATCAATCTCCAATGCGTCTGGTTATGCGTATGAATGGCAGAATATTGGCGATGTAAGTAATAAAGGTGAGGAACTTTCGCTGAGGGGTACGCCTATCAGTACTAAATACGGTTTAAGGTGGGACCTGTTTGGTACCTACACGCACAATGTGAACAACGTGGTTAGTCTGACAAGCGGTCTGGACCATATTGTTGTGGGTGGATATAATGGTATGGATATCGTTGCTGCCGTAGGACACCCTTACGGCACCTTTTATGCAGCCGATATTCAGTATGAGAACGGCCATGCAGTTGTTGATCCCAATACCGGCCTCCCCATCGCAACCAAAACACCGGTTTACAAAGGTTCTTACCAGCCTAAATTCCAGGCGTCATGGGGAACTGAAGTTACCTACAAAGGTCTGAAGCTGCATGTACTGTTTACCACCAAGCAGGGTGGCATGTTCTACAGCCGTAACAAACTGGATATGGACTTTAACGGTACATCTACCGAAACTACCATCAACAACAGAAACCCGTTGGTATGGGCAAATTCAGTTAACCAGGTAGGAACTACCAATAACTACGTTACTAATACTACAAAATACTCACCCTATAATTACTTTGTCAATGTAGAAGGAACCAACATGCCTGCACAGGGCCTCGTAAATGCCAGCTATGTTAGGCTGCAGGAAGCTTCACTTTCCTACTCAATCCCAAAGAAGTATTATAAACGCAGTCCTTTTGGTTTGCTTGAAGCCGGAATATTCGGAAATAATCTGTTTTTGTGGACTGCAACCAGCAATAAATATGACGACCCTGAAGGAACATCTGCAGGCGCTACAGGAAACGGACAAGGATTTAACTTTACCGCACGTCCTTCTTTAAGGAATTACGGTGCATTCTTAAAAGTTAATTTCTAAACCTTAATTTTTTAAAAAGAATTTTATGTCGTTAAATAGAAAGATCATTATTACAGCTGCGGCAGGCCTGCTTTTTGGCATATCTTCATGCAAGAAGTTTCTTGATGTAAATAATAACCCTAATACATCACCTACAGCTACTGTACAGACGCTGCTGCCTGCCGCAGAATTGTATGTAGCATCAACCGTAGGCGTAGACCTCCAGATAAATGGCAGTATCTGGGGAGAATTCTGGACGCAATCACCCAATGCCAGCCAGTACCGTTCGCTGGAGCAATATGCACCGGGCCAGGATTATTTTTCTACTCCATGGACAAATCTCTATACCGCCGGCGAAAACTTTTACCAGTTATACAACCTTGCGGATTCACAACATAAAAAGCAGTATAAAGCCATTTCTTTGGCTATGAAGGCTTATACCTTCCAGCTATTAACAGATGCCTGGGGCGATGTTCCATATAAGCAAGCACTGAAAGGGGCTTTTGCCGACAGTAACATTGTCAATCCCAAATATGATTCTCAACGGGTTGTTTACAGGGGTATACTTGCAAACCTTGATTCTGCACTTAAACTCATCAATCCATCAGATAATGTGCATCCAACTTCCGATGACCTCATTTACGGTGGCGATATGAAAAAGTGGCGTAAGTTCTGCTACACGCTTAAACTGAGAATTTATATGCGTATGAGCAAGATAGATCCTGTAACTGCACAGGCTGGCGTAATCGCATTATATGCTGACCCTAATTTTGTTCTTATTGGCCCTGGTGATGACGCCTTTATTGGTTTTGGCGCCTCATCTTCCAGCAAAAGCCCGCTTTACGCTGAAGCAAGTTCTACCACTATGGGGGGCATACAGAACCTGGTGGGTAGTAAAACTTGCATAGATCAGATGAATAACAACGGCGACCCGCGTGCCTATGTATTTTATGAAGGTACCTCAGCCAGCGGGGGTGGATCTGTAGTTGGTGTTGCACAGGGCGACTACGCTACTTCAGTATTATCAACAGCCTATTCTATTCCTAATGTGTATGTTGCCGGTGATGCAAATCAGACCGCTTCTGGTAGCGCTCCGGTAAATCTGCTAACTAGCTGGGAAAGTTACTTCCTCCAGGCAGAGGTAGTAGCAAGAGGTTGGGTTGGTTCCAGCTCCGGTTACACAGATGATTCTCTGTTCTGGTATGGTATCAAAGCCAATTTCGACTATTATAGCACAGGCCTTAACGCTACTTATGGAGCTCCCGCTACCACTAGTATTTTCATGGATTACATGACCGGCGCCATGATCGGTTCACCGGGTACCTGGACTGTATATCCTACTGCAGGCACGTTAACACAAAAAATACAGTTTATCATCACTCAGAAATGGTTTGCCATGTGCGGCAACCAGGGCTTTGAAGCATGGTGCGAGCAAAGGCGTACCGGTTATCCCGATTTCTTTGTGGTATCAAAGAACAGCCTTATTGGCGCCAATTATCCCAGACGTTTCCTTTACCCCACTTCAGAAAGCACGAGGAATGTGAATTTCCCCGGCCTGGCGCCGATTACTTCAAAACCATGGTGGGATTTATATTAATTAGATAATTTAAGAAAGATGAAAATGAGAAAAATATTGATAATATCTGTTTTGGCGGTTTTTGCCTATGCAGGCTGCAAGAAGAAAGAGAATGATGTATCAACTACTGTTACTGCGTCTTATCCAACGATAACGATAGTGGGTTCGCAATATGTAAGTATTCCGGTGGGTGGTGCATTTACTCCGCCATCAGCCACCGCTTACGATTCGTTTTATCATGAAACAATGGTTGTGTTGAAGGATCTCGGTACGTTGGATAATACTGTACCTGGCTTGTATACAGTTACTTATTCTGCCAAGAACCATTATGGTTTTGTGGGTACTAAGAATGTATATGTGGCTGTGACGAATGTTTCTGATACATTCGATGTTTCCCTTTCCGGTTGGTATCTCAGGTTAGCCAACCCCAACAGGGCTGCGCATATTACCAAAGTGGCAACCGGAATGTTCATGACGGATAATGTAGGCGGAGTTGATACCACTGATGCCACCACTGGTCCCAGGGTAAGCGCTGTTTTTGCTGTTACAAGCCTGACTGCTTTTACTTTTGGCACCCAGCTTACCAGCGACGGTTCATTATCTTCAAATTCAGAATCACTCAGCCTGGCTGTTGGTGCAACTCCTACCACCTTAAGTTATGCACTTGTGGAGGCAAGCTTCGGTAAACAGGTGCGTACTTTTGTAAAACAGTAGTATTAATATTTCTTTATAATTTACTCCCCGTTATCCCGACGGGGAGTTTTTTTTATCATTGAATATATTGAAATACTACCCTACATTTATTTTTTAACAAATTTTCCATTCTACAGCTATTATATTTGCTCCTTAATTTACTTGTATGCAAAAAGTCCTTGCCTTGCTGGCATTTTTAATGATCCCGTTTGCCGCTATTAAGGCGCAGGATGCTACCGATAAAATGAATACCAATGCAACTCCGCCACCTATAGTTAAATCTTCCCGCGATTTCGTGATGGTTAACTTCCTGTATTACAACTGGCTGACAAAACCAGATTCAGTAAAAGTGAAAGCCTTTGGTTTTTCTTTTCATGCTTCATTGTGTTACGATTTCCCTATTAAGAAGACCAAGCTCAGTTTTGCAGCCGGCCTGGGTATTAACGCTTCCGAGGTATACCTCAATCAGCAAGTGATGAGGAACACTGATTCTGCCAGTTACGTTGCAGGCTCCGTGCGCTTTATGCCCAATGATTCGGGCTATAAGAGGTACAAGTTTGTAACTACCTATATTATGGCGCCCTTCGAGCTTCGATACTTTGGCAATACCAACAATCGCAACAACTGTTTTAAAGCCGCTATAGGCCTCGAGATCGGTACATTGCTGGGTGGCCATACCAAGGCTGCTACCACTGTTGACGGAACCAAAGTAAACTATAAAATAGATACCAAGCGATATATTACCCCGTGGAACTTTGCAGCTACTGCCCGCGTTGGTTATGGCAACTTTACCCTGTATGGTTCCTACAACCTTACCAATGTATTCAAAGACAAAGCCGGTCCGCCTATTACACCATTCTCCGCAGGGCTATGTATTTCAGGGTTATAAATGATTTGGTTAAGAACTCCTGACCCGTTGATCTATTCTGAGAATTATTTATAGATTGAAATACTACTAATAATTTGCGAATTACGTGGCACCTTCCTTTAGGGTCGGGGTTTTCTCGCGGCAATTCGTATAAAAAAATACCGCATTTCAGACTACTTTTGGTCGGATGCCTTAGCTTGAGACTCGTTCTTCCTCTGCAACAGCAAAAGGGTGCCTCGAAAAGCACCCTTTGTGGAAATTTAATATTCGGCATTTCCAGTTCCATTAAATTTCCCTCACAAACACACACTAACCGGGAAATGCATAATGAATACTTCAAAAACCATACCATAAGGTACGGATACAGAAAGGAGCCGGCAATTTTAGCAAAACCTACGGAATATTATACCAATCAAACCTTGAAGTTATCCTGGGTTCTTTGATAATGGAATCAGATACAGGGACTGCGCAACTCATTCCACCTCACCTCTTCCTTGGAGAGGCTGTTAAAACCTCCACCTCAACCCGATGGTCTCAGGGAAATACAAAGTGCTGAAATGAGCGTTTACTGAGCCGTAATGCTCGTCAATAGTATTCACCTGGGCGTATCTTACTGCAAGGTCAATATTCAGACCCAGCCTTGGTATAACATACCATGTATAACCCGCCTGGAGGCCTATACAATAACCATCGCCCCTGGCATAGTCGTACCTGGAAGGATAGATGTAACCCGAATCGGGAGCCGCCTTATAGGTACTGTATTTTATGGAGCCATCATTGGCGGTTTGCATCAGTCCGAAACTAACGCCGAAATACAGGTTTGACTTATTGTAGGTCTTGTAGCGGGTGTAGAACGGAACCACATAATTGAGACCTATTGACTCATTGATAGCATGATCGGCTACTAAAAAGGTTACCGGGCGTTTACCCAATGTCTGGCCCTGGTTGTCAACAATTTGCCAGTCGCCTGAGCTTTCCCAGCGCCTGTCGCCAATATCGAGGTTGAACATCCAGTGCGGATCGAGGAAGTAACTGGCCCTGATAGAAAAATCGTTAACTGTTTTTGTGCGTGTACCCTGGTAAACATCTGCCGGGCCCGTAGGACGGGTGAAAGTGCTCCAGCCGCCATTAACGCCTACCTCCCAATTATAATCAGGGGGCAGGTTATTAGACCACATATTATACTGCGCAAACAAGCCGCCTGCACACATCATGAATGTGGCAGCGGTGAGTAAAAATGCCTTCATACGAGTAGCAATTTTTTAAAATCGAATCAAATCTAAGTAAATTTTGGGGTGAAAGAAAGAAAAGGAGAAAAAAAGTAGAAAGTGCGGGATTAGCTAATGTGAGTCTAAAGTAGAAAGTCATTAGTCTAAAGTGCGGGAGAAATTACTATGTGACAAGAACAGTTTAAATTTAGAGCCATTTAAGATGTCTTGACCAAGCACCCGGCATCAGTCTGGCAGGCAGTCTGCCGGTGATTCCTTGAAATAAGGAGTACATTTTTTTTTAACTGCCCGGTATCTTCTATTGTTTTTGACATTTGCCGAAGGGCGGAAACCAGGCCGAAGATTTTCATATTACATATTTTAAGTACAAAGTAGTAATAATTTTTTTTATATTGTTCATTTTAAAATAATCATTAAGTATAAAAATATATTCTGAATATAATTCTAAAATTATCCATAATTATCAAACAACTGTTAAGTTTACATATTAGAATTGCACAAGCTGAATAGTATGATAGTGTTGTGGGAAAAATAATCGCCAGATAATATTTTCATTTTGTTATTCCTTTTTATAATTAGATCAACAAATATGCTATGATTCAAAATGCAGAACAATAGTAGTAAGTATTGATTTTTGTCTCACGGTAAATTGGTATAAAAAGAAGCCTTCATAAGAAAATGGTTTTGATGAAAGTAATAAGGTTCGATTCTATTAATGAGGATATAAAGTACAAATTTTTAGGGAAGAATAATGATAAATACCAGTTTTCTGGAGTTTAATTGTCCTTTGTGAGTTTTTTAGCTCACAAAGGTGTTTTGTGGTGGTGTTTGAATAAATGGGTAAAACTCAGTGGCCTTTAAACTCCGCAATAGATACGAAAATGATGACTGATGTCTTTGTAATAAGACCCATTAAAAACAATTATCAATACATGATTATTATTAATGTGTTTGACTTTTGTTTTGTTTACTTTTTATAGTATAGCTGACAATCATATCTTCCCAACACATTATCAGTAAGATACAATGGAAGGTGGCATGAAAAGCCATCTATGACAGACGCTATACTGTCTATGACACTACAGTATGGCGTCTATCATACATAGAAAATTTGTTTATGTCAAAAATCTGTTTCACCTTTGCTGCGAAATACATAACCGGGATGTATTTTCTCTGCTTGCAGCGGATGATTTTTTAACTATAATAGCTATCAGATGACCGAAAATCTTAACTACGACGAAAGGAAAGAATGGGCACGTACACTCTTCACTAAGCAGCAGTATTCCATGAGCGATACAGCATCTGCCGTAAACGCTGATGAAGCCTCCGTAAGATATTGGATAACTGAAGGTGGTCGGGAAGGTGTAAAGCGTTCTTTTCTGATTTCGAAAAACACTCAGCTCGCGCATTTTTACGATCAGATTGATAAGCTGAATGGAAAGATCAGTAAAAATCCGGATGAAATTAATACCAAAGAAGTTGACCTCATCTGCAAATACACTACAGCCATAAAAAATCTTGAAGTTGATGTCACAATTGCCCAGATAATAGAAGTTACCGAACTTTTTGTTAAATGGCTCAAACCCAGAGACCTCACCTTCACTAAGCAGGTCACAGCGAGACTTGATGCATTTATCAGGGAGAAATTGGCAGCCTGAAGTATTACGGTCGGATGAACGGTTGGATTTCGACTATGCCCTGAATGGGCACAACCTGCCTGCCGGCAGGTCTCATAACGGTGGGCGTCGCCCATTAAAATAACGCCTTGCCATATGGACCTATCAATAAACGATAAAAAAGCGCTCGACCGGTGGGAAGTAATGGTTAAAGAAATATACGATGCTATTACGCCGCAGGACGAAGAAAAGGAGGCGAAAGAATATAGAATCGCACGGCTTGAGGCCAATCCCGAAGAATGGTTTAAATACTACTTCCCGAATTTTGCCTGGGCACTTCCCGCGGACTTCCACACACAGGCAACTTCGCGCATATTGAACAACCCGGAATGGTATGAAGTACGTATGTGGAGCCGGGAGTTGGCCAAGAGCACCCGCACAATGATGGAAGTATTGTATCTCACACTCGTAGGGCATACCATAAAATCGCCACCGCACATTGATCATTCTGTGCCAAATATTCCCTATTCACGAGCCAACAGGATCAGAAAAAGGTATGTATTGCTCATAAGCAATAGCCTTGATAACGCCTGCAGATTACTGATGCCCTATAAAGCAAATCTCGAGGTGAACCGGCGAATCATACAGGATTATGGGGTACAGGAAAATTCAGGTACATGGCAGGCTACCGAGTTTACCACCATTAACGGCGTTGCATTCAGGGCGCTGGGTGCGGGGCAGAGTCCCAGGGGTGCACGCAATGAAGAAGTGCGACCGGACATCATCATCTTTGACGATGTGGATACGGATGCTGATTGCCTGAACAAGGAGATAGTAGCCAAGAAATGGCACTGGATAGAGGAGGCTGCAATAGGGACGAGATCGGTATCGGAGCCGACAATAATTATTTTCTGCGGGAACAGGATAGCGATGGATTGCTGTATAGCGCGGGCGACCAAACTTGCCGACCATGTGGATGTGATCAACATACGGGATGAAAACGGCAGATCTATATGGCCGGAGAAAAACAGTGAGGAGGATATAGACAGGGTGCTGCGGCAAAAGAGCTATGCCGCGCAGCAGAAGGAGTATTTCAATAATCCGCTTACGGAGGGATCGGTGTTTAAAGCAATGGCATACAAGCCTGCAAGGCCGCTGAGTGACTATAATTACCTGGTATGCTACACCGACCCTTCGTATAAGGATACCAACGACTACAAGGCGACGGTGCTGGTGGGAAAATGGGGTAGCGAGTACCATGTGATCAGGTGCTTTGTGGAGCAAACGACAACCGCACAATTGATTAACTGGCACTACAGGATAATGGACTATGTGGGGAATACTGCCTGCTTTTATCTGATGGAGGAGGTGTTTATGCAGGATGTGATACGCAAGGAGGTGAGCAGCGCGGGAATGAGGACTGGCAGAAATATACCGATACGCGGAGACAGAAGGAGCAAACCGGATAAATATACGCGGATAGAATCGTTGCTGGAGCCGCTGCACAGTAATGGGGAGCTATACCTGAATGAGCTGGAGCGGAACAACCCGCATATGCAGCGGCTGGCAGAACAATTTATGACCTTCGGGCCGGGTAGCAGGGCGCATGATGACGGTCCGGATGCGGTGGAGGGGGCTGTGTGGTTTCTGATAGACAGGGAGAGCAAGGGAGGTACGGAAGGAGTTGTGGTTGGGTATAGGAAGGGGAACGGGAAGGGGTATTAGTGTGCGTTCAACACACTCGTTGGGGGCAGACCCATGTTTCTGCCCGGCGCAACACGGGCTTTGCTTTATATGTATAGATTAACAAGACACCACAACAAAAAATAAATGATAAATTTACATGACCAATGAAGAAGCTTGTTTACATATTGCCGCTGATATTGTCACTGAATTGTTTCGGGCAGGGGGAGACTAAGGAGGGGTTTGTGAATGAGGTGTACCGGACGTTTGTAATGAAGGATGGCGCTTATTATTTGTATAAGAAGGGTGTAATGATTGATAAAGAGGACATCAGAAATCTTAAGAATTATTTTGCAGGGAAGGTTTCTGATACGACGCTGAGGGAAATTGCGAAAAACTCAAGAAGAAGTAAAAGAAATTACCGGTGGGATTTTAAGACCCTGACAAATGCTGTAATTGTTAACAAGGATTCAGCGGAAATACTGGCATTATTCAGCGAGGAGATTAAACTTCGAAAAGGCAGGGATGCGGACAAAAAGAATGGATATACTAAACGGATGATGGAGCGAAGAGTAGCTATCAGCGGCGTTTATTATTTTTCGGCACCGGTGTTTGATAAGAAAAATGAATATGCCATCCTTTATATGTGGTTCCATTGCGGACGGTTGTGTGACCATGGCGGGTTGTACCTGTTCCGGAAGATAAACGGGAAATGGGAAAATATTGCCTGCGGTGGTTGCTGGATAAGTTAAATACAGAGCGGACTGATTTTTGAAAAGGCAATTTTTGTAATTTGCAGACTTCCAATGATTTTATACCGATACTCATGATAAATTAGTCTGAACTCATTTACCTTTAAACCCCGGCCCTAAAGGGAGGTGCTATTATCAACCCTTATTTTTTTGGACTAATTTAACTTAGGTATTGGTATTATAATAACAAGCATAAAACAATGAAACTAAAAAGCATAGGTATTCTTGTAGTTGCCATCGTTATGAGTATTTCTTCTTTTGCACAGAAGGAGAAAATGACGCGTGAGGATAAGGATGAAAAGAACGCAGCACGTGAGACACGGATCAATAAGAAGAATGACATCGTGCTTTTCAGGAAGCAAATGATGGGGTTGCCTGAGTATGCGAAGGAGAAGAAAAAAATACCGGCCCTTCAGAAAAATAATAAGGGGGCGGTGAAGGTGGCGGCGGCCATAGATTCGAATGAAAATGATGATGACGCAAAAACTTTTATTGGGTACATAAGACAGGATGTGGGGGATAACAGTACCAATATGTATGAGGTGATCTTTGACCGGGCGGTGAGAAAAATAGTGTCTGTGAAACTAACGCCGGAAGGGGCTGATGCCAACAAGGATGAGATGGATGAGAAGGAAGACAATGTGAAGGAGAAGCAGCCGGGCGTGAAAAAAGTATCGCCAAAAAAGAACAAGGACGAAGACGATGATGATGATGCCCCGGAGGATAAGCCATTGAAGACTAAGCAGAAGGATGATGATTGACCTCTCCCAGTGAGATACGATTCTTACCTTGCGGGCACTCAGAAGGAGAGGGAGGTGTTATGTATGCTCGAGTTGACCAAAGGGAGGATTGTCTGAACCAGGATTTATAGGACTTGCCTACCGGCAGGCAGGTTATAGGATTTTAGGATGCGCGATTGTCCTGCGGGAGAGACCTCTCCCCGGCCCTCTCCGAGGGAGAGGAAGGTGTTACTTATCCGCGAGTGTCCTGCGCGAGGTTGTTGGTGACACCAACAACGGCGGTAAGGCGATATTACTTTCTTTTTACAATATTTGCTGCCTATCTGACGGCACTATATGTCAAACATTTTATTCTTCAAATAAACCAATCTATTAAATACTATGCCTATCATTACGCAAGCCGACCTGGCTACGAATATTTATGCGGAGATCATTACTGAGATCACGCGATTGGACACCACTATTACAGACCGTGCTATTGCAGCGGCTATACTTGAGGCTAAAATGTACCTGGCGCGATATGACCTGCTACGGCTATTTGGCACAGACACTACCGCTCCTGCAGTGCAGGATGAGTACCTGAAAACTATTGTAAAGGATATTGCCTGCTGGTACCTGATCAGATTGTCGAATGCGGGTGTTGACCAATCGGTATACAGGGCAGCCTACCTGGATGCGGTAGCGGCGCTGAAGAATATACAGGCGGGGCAGGCGCAGCCACAGGGATGGCCGTATGTGGATGCGACAACTGAGAGCACACCAAAGGGTGATGCTATCAGCTGGAACAGTAACGCCCGAAGGGAGAATTATTATTGAACAGCCAATTATACTTCACGCTGCATAGATCTGAGCAAAAGGGTTTCACGCAGAGAAGCTATTTTATGTCATTTTATTATACGCTTGTTGCGTTGTTATACTTCACGCGGTATAAATGAGTGCAAAAGAATTTTAAGCAAAGGCGCAATTTAAATAATTGATATTATAACTGTTGTTGCGTTTTTAAGCTCGCGAAAAACCTTATTGTTAAATGCACGAATTTACTCCGTTATCAGTATATATTTGTAAAGATCTTATTGAACAATGCACAAACCTGACCAGCCTACCGGCAGGCAAGTTTATCAGGTGCATATTATACTTTGACATTTTCAAATCTTCACATTTTCAAATTATTACCATGTACTTTGCTTATTTCGAAAAGGGAGTGGGAGAATTATACTTCCAGGCGCTGTATAATCCGTTCGGTGTACTACTGAGCGAAAAGATACCTGAGTTGTTTATGGTAGGATTAAATTAACCTAAGCAGATCCAGATAGAGGATCAGCAAGATTGATACCAATGAATAAACCAGGAGGGGCGCAATGATGACGTGCTTCCTGGAAATACCTGCGAGGTGCCGTAGTGGCAGCACTGCTAAGAAATTTATGAATAACAATATAAGAGCAGGTATGATAAGGTGACGTAATGTAAAATATTTAAATGCCAGCACATGCAACGGAAGCGAATCTTTTACTAAAATAATGATGCCACATATGGTTATGAGATTAAGGGTTGTGATATAAACCAATGAGAATGAGAGTGAGAA
Organism: uncultured Bacteroidota bacterium; assembly: GCA_903839875.1. Classification (GTDB taxonomy): domain Bacteria; phylum Bacteroidota; class Bacteroidia; order Chitinophagales; family Chitinophagaceae; genus Nemorincola. The sequence goes on along the minus strand of CAIMDZ010000054.1, from coordinate 13,727 downwards.
AATTTTATGGCCTGTTAGTCTGAAAACTATTTTATAGACCTCCTTTATTAGTTGTCTCATATATATTCAGGTTTAGAATGTTAAGCGCAAGTTAATAAAAATATTGAAAGTTGTTAATTTACTAAGTATAAATTTAATTTCATTATATGATAAAGTCTTATAAATCAAAGCCGAAACAGGAGGAAATAATCATCAACGAACTGAATGTCCGGTCGGCAGACAGGGGCAAAAAGGATATATCGTACTGGAGAGGAGCGCTAAGCGGAGCGGAATCGGTTTATTATCCTAACAGGAGCCGCCTTTATGACCTGTATGAAGATGTGATACTGGACGGGCACCTAAGTGGTGTGATAGCCAAGCGAATAGATGCGGTGCTGAATAAGGAGCTGCATTTTGAGACAGGCGGGAAAAGGAAGCCGGAAATGGATGAGCTGATCAATTCGTTGTGTTTCAGGGGAATAATGCGCACGATCATGGAAACACAGTTGTGGGGAATATCGGGGATAGAGTTTATACCGGGAAAGGAGCTGGTTTATGAAAATATTCCGCGCAAACACATAAAACCAGAGAAAGGATTAATTACCTATGAACAGACAGGAACAGACGGGATACCGTATGGCGACCTGGAAAATGTGTGGGTGATGGGAGAAAGCAAGGACCTGGGACTGCTGCTGAAATGCGCTCCATACTACCTGTATAAGCGAGGGGGGCTTTCGGATTGGGCGCAGTATATAGAGCTTTTTGGCCAACCGGTGCGGGTGATAAAATATGATTCTTATGATGAACAGACAAAGACGGAGCTAAAGAAAATACTGGAGGAAAGCGGCAGTTCTTTATCCATGATGATACCGAGGCAGGCGGACTTTGAGATAAAGGACGGCAAGCAAAATAACAGCGACGGCAACCTGCAGCTATCATTCATAAAGGTGCTGAATGAGGAGATGTCTATCACCGTACTCGGTAATACGGAGACGACGACCAGCAGTTACAGCACAGGATACGCGCAAAGCAAGGTGCACCTGGAGCAGCAATACGAGATCACCAAGAGCGACCTGGCCTATACAGCGGCTATGCTGAACAGCGATAAATTCAGGTGCATATTGCAGGGGTATGGCTACCCGGTGGGCAGGGGTAACTTTGTGTATGCAATTGATACCGACGTGGATTACCTGAAAACAAGAGTGGCAATAGATAAGGAGGTGGCAACCATGGTGCCGGTGCCGGAAAGTTATTGGTATGATACGTATGGGATACCCCCTTGCCCCTGAAGGGGAGTACGTTGGGGTTAAGACATCGTCGGAAGAAACTTTGGTCTGCATCCAAGGTGAGTCCAAAATAAAATCTGGTGAAACCCAAGATGCGACATGGAATTCTACGTCTATTGTAACTGGAAGTTTAAAGTCTGGCAATTTGATAGACCTTCCCACCTTTATTATAATAAAACGTTGTCTTTTATTGTTACTTGAGTAACTTTATTAAAACTATAACTATCATGAAGCCTTTATTTCTATCCATTCTAACATTATTTGCATTCCACCCAATGCAGGCGCAGAAATTTGAAATAGGTCTGAATGGAGGTGTAGCCTACACCAGCGGCGCCGCCTTCGGATCTGAGATTAAGGATAACAGGATGGTGACAGAAGGATCGGGAAAGAGTTATAGTCCGGCAGGGGCAGTGCAGGCAATGTATGGTTACAAAAAATGGCAGATAGGCCTGTCTGTAGCATACCGCGAAGAACGATATGCAGAGTCTTATGTGATTCCATGGGGTTGCTTCGGTGCGGAAAGAGTGGATGTAAATGCAAAGGAAATACTGATTCCTGTTTCTGTAGTTGCTGCCCGCAAATTTATTTTTCACCATTTTGAGCCCTATTGCGGCATGTCGGTTGGATATGCGATGAGGGTACACAGAAAGAAGATAGAAGAATCGTATTACTCGGTTACAAACCAATATGGATGGACCGGGAGCCTGCACATAGGATGTGCCTACTATTTTACAAAAAAAATCGGGTTGAATATTGAGGCAGCGGGAGACCGAATGGTTGTTAAGTCGGGCAGTGGCAGTGATGCGAAGACAGTTGGATTGATCTCGTACCCAGTTGCGGTTGGTATTCGTTATAAACTATAAAACTTATGAAGAGCTTTATTTTTTTGATAGTGGTATTATTGGGAGGAGCTTTACTGTTTGGGCAGAAATTTGAGGTGGGGGTGAATGGGGGGAAAGTTTATAACTGGGCTCAATCGCCTTGGAACGGACAATATCACCTTACCAAACTGTCTGCACTCGGGGCAAGTGTTACTTATGGGAATAAAAAGTTTTCCGCCGGGTTGTCAGTAGAGTGGCGGCATCATGCATACACCGATAGTAATTATGCAAACCAGATGGCCTTATATCCGCCCGGGCCGCGGGGATATTGCGGTTTGGGTCCGGATTTAAATTATACTAAGGTCTCGATAAACGTTGTTCCTGTTAAGTTCTGCCTGGATAAGAAATTTGTTTTCGGCAGGTTCGAAACTTACGCTGGTTTCATTTCAGGAATCAGTTTTGGCCAGTCTAAAGCAGACTACGTTTATTTTGAATGGGACGCTGAAAACAACCATAAAACAACTGATAGTGAACGTGATTACTTCGTTGGTGTGCAAACAGGATGTACCTGGATGGTAAATGAACGCCTTGGAATAAACGCCGAGGTTGCCGGCGAAAAGTACATTTATTTTCACAACGGAGAGCGGTCGCCCTACGACAGTTATTATGTACCTGTGACGCTTGGACTCCGTTACAAACTGTAACGAAAAATTTTTGTTGCCAGGAGTGTTATCGTCGGCAACAGATAAAGCTCAGAACCTTTCAGAAAAGTTAGTGGCTCCGATACGATGATTCAACTGCGGACATGTGCTCAACAGTTATGGTTCGTAGTTCGACAGGCTCACTATGACAGCTCACCATGACAAATATCTATTCGGCATCAAATACCAATTCAAAAATTTCCCAATTCCTAATTTCAATTTTCTAATTCCATAAAACCATGAATTCTCCATTTGCCAATATTTTTATGGCGTTGCAACAACGCATTCAGTCGCAGGTGTCTGCTATCACTTACATAGACCAGGACCTGGGTCAGTTGAAAACAACATCGCGCCCGCCGGTATCGTGGCCGTGTGTGCTGATTGACTTCGAAGATTTCACCTTCGATAATATGGGTGATAATGTGCAGACTGCGAAGGGTATTGTGGTGCTACGGCTGGGGTTTGCTCCGTTTAGCAACAGTTCGCAATTTACGCCAACAACCTACCTGCAGCAATCCATCAGTTATTATGACCTGGAGTGGACGTTGCATAAAGCCGTGCAGGGCTGGGCTCCAGGCGATGACTTCGGCAGTCTTAACCGCAGTGCGGCCTCTACACAAAAACGCAATGATAATTACCGGGTAAGAGAGTTGCGGTATAGTATCGCGTTTGAAGATTACAGTACTAAAGTGCAGCAGCAGTATGCATCGCCATTGATTGTGGTGGATGAGGAGATCGAACTATAGGGTAAGAGTATTTCTAACAGAAGAATTACCTAACTCATTCGACCTCACCTTTCCCTTGTCTGCCGATCGGAAGGATTGGAGAGGACGGGAGTGGCTACCACTTCAAATGAGGCCAGCGAGAGCGGAAGGAATATAGAACTAACTCCTTTTTCCTGAGCTTTTGGAGGAAATCAGTGTTTTCCTGGATGATATTAGCGATAGTATCGGGAGCTATAAAAAACTCAGCTTCCAGAAATTTAAGGATCTGAACATAGAGCAGATTCTTGTAATAACCATAATAATAATACCGCGATAGCAGTAATTCGTTTCGTTTTGCAACCAGCAGCTTGCTGCGACCTTTTTGAGCTGAATCGTCAGCTACAGATTCTTGGATAAGGTTGTCAAATAATCTTTGTCCACGCATATAAGAAGGATTTAGGGGACAAAAGTACAGCGCCCACCGGAACGAAATCTGACAAGATATTCACAAAAATGCATAGTGTATCCGGCTGTAAATGGCTACAGCAGCGGGTTTCAGGATTAAAAAACTGTGTGGATATGTTGTTTGGTATTACGCGGCATACCTTGAAATTCCGTAAGATTAGCTGATCGCAAAGTGCGCTAAGATCATGCAAAGAGTCGCAAAGGCCCGCGATGATCCGGGATTATTGTTTTACTAAAAGTGATTGATCTTACAGGGCTACGGCTTTTTTCCCGGCATAGGCCTGTTCCCATTTCCAGGCGGTATCCATCATCGAAATAAGGTCGTGCTGTGCTTCCCAGCCGAGTAGTTTGCGGGCTTTGTTATTGTTGGCATAAACGGATACCACATCGCCTGCCCGCCGCGGGCCGATCTTGTAATTGAGTTTTTGCCCGGATACTTTTTCAAAGGCATCTATGAGTTCAAGTACCGTAACGCCATTGCCTGTGCCGAGGTTGAAGATCTCACAGTTGGATTTATTGCGGTCGTCAATTATGTATTGAAGTGCTTTTGTATGGGCATGTGCAATATCGCTGACATGAATATAGTCGCGTACGCAGGAACCATCACGGGTGTCGTAGTCGTTGCCGAAAACGGTCATTGATTCACGTTTACCGATGGCGGTCTGGGTAATGACAGGAACTACACTTTCAGAAAGATCCTGAAACTCACCGATTAGCCCAGATGGATGTGCGCCAACAGGATTAAAATAACGGAGGAGAATGGTGTTGAAGTGTTTGTTGATATCGCTGAAGTCGCGGCATATGGCCTCGCCTACCTGCTTGGTGCGGGCATAGGGGGATTCAGGTTCAGGGAATGCGGTTTCTTCCACAACAGGTAATTCGGTGGTATTGCCGTAAACGGAGCAGGAAGAAGAGAACACAAAATTATCTACATCAAATTCTTCGGCGCACTGTAGTATATTGATGAGGGAATTAAAATTATTGTGGAAATAACCCAGCGGGTCTTTAACTGATTCGGGCACCGATTTAAAAGCGGCGAAATGAATAACGCCTACAATATCTGAGTTTTCGAGGAAGATGGCTTCGGTATCGTCGAGGTCGCAAAGGTTTACCTTGTAGTTCTTGACGTGCTTCCCTGTGATCTTTTCAATTCCTTCCAGCATTTTCAAAGACCCCCTTGAAAGGTCGTCAACGCTGATAACTTCAAAGCCGTTTTGAATGAGATCAACAATAGTGTGGCCGCCTATATAGCCGCATCCCCCGGTTACCAGTATCTTATTCATATACTACAGATTTACTACAGTTTGTATTGCAAATATATGGGATGGGGGTAATGAGATAAATTTTTTTTATTGGGAAAATATGGGTATAAATTTTAGTCGAAAGTATAGAGTAGTGAGCGGGGAGTTGATTTGTGTTATCTTACTAATGCAGTATTTCGATGGGCGATGCCCACTGCACCGGGATATTTAAGCGATGGGTAGAGCCCATCTTACAAACAAATAATGTTGGTAAGCCCTATAGGGGCAAAATTGCGCCCTTACAAGGGTTTTGAAAGACTATTATCTCTGCCGATCAATGATATGGACTGTATCAGGGAAATGCTTGTAATGTGTTAAAATTGGCGTTTAGGAAGGATTTAATTAATGAATTGGTATAAAAGATTATTTTTGTTTGATACTGACCGTAGTTCATGCGTATAATTGCTTTGATTTTTTGCTCGCTGATTGCCTTTACTTCTGTTGCACAGAAGCAGGTGCAATTGAATATGAGCAAGGAAGAAATGATGGCCAAACGCAAGGAAATACAGGAAACCATCAATCAGACCGAGCGGGAACTGGAACAACTGAAAGGCGATAAAAAGGCTACCCTGGGACAGTTAAGGGCGCTTCAGAACAAGCTTGCGGAACGGCAAAACCTTATAGCAAACATCAATGAAGAGATGTCGGAGATAGACAATACTATCAAATCGTCGTCGAAAGAAGTAGATAATTTAAAGCAGAAACTGGGACAACTGAAGACCAGGTATGCCCAATCTATCAGGTATGCTTATGAGACCCGCAGTTCGTATGACATGCTTGCCTTTCTTTTTTCGAGCCATGACTTTAATGACGCCATGCGCAGGATGAAGTATCTGAAAAAATTCAGAGAGTTCAGGAAGCAGCAGGTAGACCAGATACACACTACACAGGACCAGCTGCAACATAAGATAGGCGTGCTGAGTACGCAAAAAAAGGAAAAAGACCAGTTGCTGAACTCGCAGGAAGAACAGAAACAAAAGCTGCTAAACGAGACCAACCAGACCAACGCTGTGATGCAGGAGCTGAAGGGCAAGGAAAGCGAGCTGATGAAGAACATTGAAAAGAATAAGATCATTGCCAGAAGGGTGGATAAGTACATCAATATGGTAATAGAGCGTGAAATTGCCAAGGCCACCAAACTGGCAGAAGAGGAGGAAGCGAAACGCAAAAAAGAGGAACAGAAAAATGCAAAGCCACCGGAGAAAGCAGGTACAGAAGTTGTGCCTAATAATAATCCTACAGGCAACAATAACGTCCCTGTTACCCCGAGGTCTAAGGCCCCCAGGGCTGAGGCCAAGCCACTTTTACTGACGCCAACAGATATTGCACTTGCCAATAACTTTGAAGGTAATAAAGGCAAACTTTACTGGCCGGTGGAAAAGGGAGTGATAACAGATCATTTTGGGGTGCACCCCCACCCGGTAGAACACCAGGTAATGATCAATAACAGCGGTATTGATATTCAGACTTCACCTAATGCCTCAGTGAAAGCGGTATTCGAAGGGACAGTAACCACTGTGGCTACAATAGAAGGTGTGAAAATGGTTTTAATAAAACACGGTGATTATTTTACCGTGTATAATAATTTAGCCAGCGCCTCGGTTTCATCGGGTCAGCATGTAAGTACCAACCAATCAATAGGTGTTGTAGCGAATAATGATGAAGGAGAGCCTACCATAAAATTCTCGATCTATAAAGCAGGCAAAAAAGGCGCCACCAATCTAAATCCGGAATTGTGGATAGGGAAGGCGAGGTAGGAGCCTAGATCCACCCCTGAACCCCTCCCGCTGAAAAAGCGGGACCTTGTGCCGTGGTACCATGAATTGAGCTTGATTTAAATGTCAACTATTCGGTAATAATACAGCTAATTTGTTTTGCATTTAATTTACAATTGGCATAACAGGAAATAAAAACCCGCGGTTTTTTGCCGTGGGTTTTGCGTTATAATTATGCCAATCTGATTTTAAACTTTCTCGCTCTGTACTATCTCAATACCTTTTTCGAGTTTTATTTTGGCGAAGCCCCCGACTACGTTCCGGATGTTGTGGTAGCCTTCTCTTTTCAGGAGTGATGCGGCGATCACTGAACGGTAGCCACCGGCGCAGTGAACGTAAAGGTTGTTGCAATCGTCTATCATAGCCACATTCAGTGGGTCCATGAGGGTTTCAACGGGGAAGTTGCTGGCGCCTTTTACGTGGCCGGCATCAAACTCTGATGGCTTGCGCACATCTATTACTTCCAGCAGGTTGTCGTGGGGTATGTCCATGGCCAGTTCATCGGGGTCAATGTCTATAATCAAGTCCATGCGTTCACCATAGGAGTGCCATGCTTCATAACCACCCTGCAGGTAGCCCTGCACATTGTCTATGCCTACACGTGCCAGCCTGGTAAGGCTTTCTTTCTCCTTGCCGGCCTCGGTAACCAGTACCAACGGCTGGTTGAAGGGAATCAGTGTGCCGGCCCATTCGGCAAAGCGGCCATCCAGGCCGACGCTGATGGAACCTGGAACAAAACCAGAAGTGAAAACTGTTGACGGGCGTGTATCCAATATCCATGCGCCTTCGCTGGTCATTTGTTTGAATTCAGTAATGCCTAAGGGTGTGAGTCCTTTTTGCAGCACACTGTCAAGGCTGGCGTATCCTTCTTTATTGATACGCGCATTTATAGGAAAGTAAACAGGTGGTGTGTTAAGCCCTGTGGTGACAGCTTTGATAAATTCCACCTTCGTCATATCCTGCAATGCATAGTTGGTGGCCTTTTGAGCGCCGATAGTACTGGAGGTTTCAGGGCCCAGGTTCTTGCCACAACTGCTGCCCGGGCCGTGTGCCGGGTAAACGATGATATTATCGGCAAGCGGTTTTATTTTATTAGTGAGGCTTTCGTACATCATGCCTGCCAGTTCTTCCTTAGAAAGGTTACCGCTGAACAGGTCGGGACGGCCTACATCGCCTACAAAAAGTGTATCGCCGGTGAAGATGCAGTAGGGCGCTCCCCCTTCATCGTGCAGGAGGTAGCAGGTGCTTTCGAGTGTATGACCGGGAGTATGCAGTACTTTCAGTTTCAGTTTACCGATAGAAAATTCCTCGCCATCCTTTGCCACATGCACGGGGAACGAGGCATGCGTATCGGGACCATAAACGATGGGCGCTCCTGTTTTTTGTGACAGGTCTATATGGCCGCTGACAAAATCGGCATGAAAGTGGGTCTCAAAAATGTATTTGATCTTCACGCCTTTTTCTTCCGCCATCTGCAGATAAACGTCCACATCGCGCAGGGGGTCAATAATGGCTGCTTCGCCCTCGCTGGCAATAAAGTAGGCTGCTTCGCTGAGGCAGCCAGTGTATAATTGTTTTACTTCCATATTTTTTTAAGTCAAAAGTCAAAAGTGCAAAGCTTAAAGTTGCCTTCAATTTGACCATCAGCAAATAAATTGAGTTTCTGCAAAATTAAGATAAAAGTAATTGGGATGTTTGATGAATGTATAAAAATAGTTTATAGAATCCCAATTTCTATTGTGTTTACTTACTTTATTCCTGGAATTTTTGCGCAAACAGTAACAGCTGTATGAAATGATCGGTTGCTATACAAAAGCATTCTTTAATATAATTTGCATATATTCTGTATTATCGTTTATTATATGTCCTCACCCCATTACATAATAATGATGAAAACATTAAAAAGCCTCTCTTAGCGCCGCCCCTTATGCCGCGGCTCCTTAAACCTGTCCTCCCATAGCTGCCACTCTATATTATTCCTCGAATGGCTGGAATTATGATCAGCAAGTATTTCCCTTGCATCATTATACTTTATCCAGAACAAACGATTAGACCCTTTATACTCCCCGTCCACCACACTATCCTTCACCGGAGCTATCCATGCATAATCTATAACAGTGGTTCCCTTTCGCATATTCTGCACCCAATGTTCCTGCACACAATATTTATTCACGCATTCAAAGCAAAAATCATGGTAGATAATTTTGCGCATTTCCACACCAGAGGCCCCCATATCATCTACCTCTAAAGTATCAGGTGGCAATGTGATTGACTTTTTCAATTCCTCACTTGTCATTCTGCCCCACGGGCCATTCTGGTCATCCTTGCAAACAATTACCGCCCCCGATAGTGCCCGGTTGTATAAAAGCTCAGCTATGGAAGTATCCATTACTTCTCTCAGGTTGGTATTGTCTTCATCCTGCTCTATGAGTAACCTTGTGTTTCGCAATGCAGTTCGCTCCAATCCATACGCTCCAATGGCCTGCATCTCTGGCCTGCGTTTCGGCTTCACCAAAGCAGTATCCCTGAAGTAATCCTCCCAAATTAAACTGCCGGTCATTTTCAGCATGTCCGCCTTTGTATACTGTTCACATACCTTTACAAAATCATCCCATTTTATCCAGTAAATGGATTGCGAACCCCTGTAGTCTCCATCCACAAATATATCGCGCACAGGGGCTATTTCAGTAATTTGAATAGTCGTCATTCCGGTTTCCTCGTCATAAACCCATTTCTCTCTTACCCTTATTTTATTGATCGTACCAAAATCAAACTCATGCTTCATTACTTTTGTAATTTCTTTGCCATTTACCGGGTCTACTACCACTATTGTATCATAACTCGTCTTCGTCAGTTCTTTTATTTCCTTCGCTGTAAGCAAGCCATAGTTATAGTTGTTGTACGCAAGTATTTTTCCTGCCTTTAAATCACCGTCCAGCAGTACAAAAAATTGTCTCCACTCCTCTTCCGACTTTGCAGTGTCTCCACCCGCGCCGGCCTTCAATTCAATGTCTATTCTCCGCGTTACATCTTTGCGCCACACACCGGCATAACTTTTCTGTGCCACCACCGGCTTCGCTTTTGGGGCAACTTTCTGCTGCGCAAAGCCATTGCTCCAAAATGCCAGCGCTATAAGAACGGAAAACAATTTTTTCATCTGTTGCATACTAAACGATTATCTAAAACAAGGTACTGCTATTTAATAAAATATTAAATGATATTACGCTATTTAACTATTCCGTACTTTTGATAATGGTAATAAATAACGATTGATCCGTTGGCGTAGCTCATTCGACCTCACCCTCTCCTTTGGAGAGGGACGGGGAGAGGCCTCACTCGCGAACTTTCGACTTTCGACTAAAAAAACATGCGCTTCTTCACATCAGTCCACCTGCTACTCCTCACGTATATCATTGCGATCATCGTCTTCTGGGGCATAAGCCTCCAGAAACAAAATACCCGGATTCATGAGTTGCAGCTCAACACCCTCAGGAGCCAGGTAGACAGCACACAATACCCCGCCATTTATGCCCGAAGCCTCGAAACGCTGAAGCATAGCCGCTCTGCACGCACTGCACAATACGTTGGCGAAGGCGCCACTTTCCTGATAGTTATCCTAATCGGTGCTGTAGTAGTATATACTTCTTTTAGCCGCCGTATACGGCTGTCGCGCCAGCAAAATAATTTCATGCTCTCCGTCACCCACGAACTCAAATCACCCATCGCAGCCATAAAGCTCAACCTACAGACCCTCGAAAAACACCAGCTCAACGAAGACAAAAAAAAACAACTCCTTGACCGCTCCATAAAGGAATCAAACCGCCTCAACGACCTCTGCAACAATATGCTGCTTGCCTCGCAAATGGAAGGTGGCATGTACAAAATGGCACGTGAACCCTTCGACCTCTCCGAACTCATTGAAGATGCCGTAGAAGATTATGCAATCCGTTATCCCCGCAGGTTCGGACAGGATATCACTGGCGGGTGCAAGATCGCCGGCGATAAGGTTATGCTCCACATGGCCATCAATAACCTCCTCGAAAATGCCATTAAATACACTCCCGGCGACAAGCCCATCAGCGTAACTCTCGATATAAAAAATAACAACGCCATCCTCTGCGTCAAAGACCAGGGCACCGGCATCCCCGACAACGAAAAGAAAAAGATCTTCAACAAATTCTACCGCGTCGGCAACGAAGAAAGCCGCAAATCAAAGGGTACCGGCCTCGGCCTCTACCTCACCAATAAAATAGTCCTACAGCACAAAGGCCGCATCACAGTACGCAATAATACACCCACGGGCTCGGTGTTTGAGATTTGTTTACCGGTGTAAATTACGATCGGTGTTTGCGTAGTCCCGCATTAGTAGAGACGGCATGCATGCCGTCTCTACAATACACGAAATTAACCCCATCCATAGCCCACGGGTTCAACCGTGGGTTGCGTAAATGAAAATGAGTGCTAACCGTTTCAACGGTTTACTACTTTTTTATTGTCGGGCAATAACAGGCATGGAGTCAATCGCTGAATACCTTCCTGATTCAGTTATTGATACTTTGCCATTCTCATCCCATTTCTTCCATTTGCCAATTGATTTGCCCATAAATCTTACGCCTTGGCTTTTTAGATGTCTGTTGCAATACCACCAGGTTGACAACCCATAAAATCCTTTCCTATAAACAATTCCTTCAAATGAAATACTTCCATTAACACATACTTCCCTTCTTAGTTCGAATAATCCATCCCTGCTATAATGTGTTTCATAAGTTAACATTCCTTTGCCGTAGCATTTTCCCTGGAACAAATGCCCATGATAATAAGACTGTTCCCATCCACTGCCGTTGTTTAATGTCGACGCGGTGCTATCTTCCTTTAGGTCTGATTGAACTAAAATCTCTTTTTTTGTTTGGTCATACCACTCTTGACTTCTGTCATTGAAAGTAGAGCTACTTGGAGAATGACAGCCCGGCAATATCAGGACAATTATAATTCCTATTATATAATGCTTCATAACTTACACGCTAAATGCGAACTGGAAAGTTACCGATATTTTAAATTTTATAAAAATGCTTTTTCTATATCAAGAAATAACTTCAACACGGCGCTCTTCGAAATTAGTTGCGCGGATGTCCCGTTGTTCCCGGATGTTCCGAAGGGCATCCGGAACAGCAAATGAAACTCCGTCTGCGACGGTATTCTGTGCGATGCGGCTGATGTTTGATCAGCGATAAATTCACTCCCGCAACTAGCAGAGACGGCATGCATGCCGTCTCTGCAATACACAATCCACAACAAAAAAGGCGCCTCAAAAGGTGCCCAATTTTTATTGATCAATTATAAACTCCAAATTCATGCTCTAAAGCTGAACCCATATTCTCCTGTGAAGTCCCTTTAGGGATTTAGGGTACTTCCACCACATTCAAAATCTCATTCAATATCATCTCGCTCGTCACATTCTCCGCTTCCGCTTCATACGTCAGACCAATCCTGTGGCGCATTACATCATGGCATATTGCGCGGATGTCTTCCGGTATCACATATCCCCTGCGTTTGATGAACGCATAAGCCTTCGCAGCCAGCGCCAGGTTAATACTCGCACGGGGTGAGCCTCCGTAGCTGATGTAAGGCTTCAGCTTCGGCAGTTTGTATTCTTCCGGAAAACGTGTTGCGAAAACTATATCCAGTATATACTGCTCTATCTTTTCATCCATATATACCTCGCGCACCAGGTGGCGGGCATTTAGTATATCATCAATAGATACAACCGGGTTTATTTTCGCCATGCCATCCGGATTCAGGTTAGTGCGGATGATGTTGCGCTCCTCCTCCTTCTTCGGATAGGTGATCACTATCTTCAGCATAAACCGGTCTACCTGTGCTTCCGGCAGCTCATAAGTACCCTCTTGTTCTATCGGGTTCTGTGTAGCCAGCACCAGGAAAGGCTCTTCCAGCCTGTAAGTATTATCACCTATGGTCACCTGGCGTTCCTGCATGGCTTCCAGCAGTGCGCTCTGCACCTTTGCAGGAGCACGGTTAATTTCATCTGCAAGTATAAAGTTCGCGAAAATCGGCCCCTTCCTTACCGCAAATTCATGTGCCTGCGGATTGTATACCATGGTACCCAGCACGTCAGCCGGCAAAAGGTCAGGTGTAAACTGTATACGTGCGAAACGCGCCTTAATAGCCGCTGCCAGCGATTTGATAGCCAGTGTTTTTGCCAGTCCCGGCACACCCTCCAGCAATACATGTCCATTGGCCAGCAACCCTATCATCAGTCGCTCAACCATTGTCTTCTGGCCCACCACTGTCTTGGCCAGTTCCATATTCAACAACTCTATAAATGCGCTCTGCTGGTGGATTCGTTCATTCAATTCCCGAATGTCAACGGATGATGTCATTTCCATAATATCCAAAAGTCGTTTTTAAAATCCAAAAATAAAGAGGTAAACTCAAAAAGAACACCTCTGCTTGTAGTTTTAACTTTTTTTAAAAAGGTAAGGTAACGAACATTTGCAAACAAATCAGGGATAGTTATACTTCGCGCGGCATAAATGAGTGCAAGAAAATGGTTCACGCAAAGGCGCAGAGGCGCAAAGACACGAGTAATAATTGTTTGCTAATAAACACATTATGTAGTTATCAAGCTCGCAAAATCCATGTTTCGTTAATGCACTATTCTATCCCGTTTGCAGTAT